>JALHOR010000188.1 GCA_022842885.1 Anaerolineae bacterium | reverse complement strand
AACATTATCCGGTTTCTTGTAGCCAGCGAAACCTACATCATATTTGCAGTCGGATGTGTTGAAAATCCGCGCACGCCATTCATTCAGATTGCCTGTGGCTTCAATGGTCGCGCTCAAGTGAGCATACGGGTCAAGACCGGAGCAAGCAACCGTCGGCACATAAATATTGACAATGGTCACATCTACAATCTGACCTTCGGCAACTTGAACCTGTTGGGCTTGTGGTTCCGTCCATTGGTCGCCAGCGTCTTTTTCATAAATCACATGCTGACCCGCGGCAACTTCAAACGTCTTGGTTTCTTCGCCGTTAAAATCTTGGCAATTCTGGTCATTGTTGAGGCAAATAGTGAACGTACCTGTGCCATCCCCAACAATGTCTTTCGTCACGCGGATGTAACTTTTGCTCGGCACATAGGTGTTCGTCACCGTCACATGTTTGGTTTCACCCGGCGCAACGGTCACTTGCTGCGAAGCAGGTTCGAGCCAATTTTCGCCCGCCTCGTGTTCGTACACGGTATAGTTGCCAGCGGCGACTTCAAACGTCTTGATTTCTTCGCCATTAAAGTCTTGGCAGTTCTGGTCGTTATTCACGCAAATCGTGAATGTTCCGGTGGTATCCCCGACAATCGCTTTGGTGACTTCGATATAACCCGGACGCGGCGTGTAGGTGTTATTGAAGGTGCAGGTCACGGTTTCATCATCAGCAACAGCAAATGAGATGCCTTTACCACTGTTATTTTGGTCAATAACTACCGTTCCAACTGTGCCATTTTTGTCGGATTGGCATTGAATATTGACTGTCCAATCGGACAAAGGTGTTTCGGATATGGCATAGTTGCCCGGCGCAATTTCCTTCATCCAAGCATTGCTCAGGGCGTTATCGGCATCATCATCCAAGTTGAAGGTTGCCAACTGGCTTTGTGAGCCTAAATCATAAGCAGTGAAGCCGAAATCTTGAGCATTCGTGCCACCCGCCACATCTTTGATGATGACAATCTTGCCCTTGGGCTGAACGACGTTGTTGGTGAACAAGCAGAAAATTGTTTCGCCAGTTTCTGCTGTGAACTGTGCCGAAGTCGTGCCGCTACCCAACTGAGGACTGTTGAGAATCAATTGTTTAGCAGCGGTTTCGTTGCCTTGTTGCAAATTGAGCAAAATAGCTTGAGCATTGGCGGTGATGTTGTAACAGACCGTCGTAGAAGTGTAGTCTGACAACGTGGTATTTGTGCCTGCCACTTCGCTGACGGTATGGCTGCCCGCCGTTATTGAGAATGGCGCGGTATAATCGCCATTGTGGGCATCGTCCAGCTTAATCGTATTGCCCCACTTCAGGTCGAAAACGCCTGTGTCGAAGTTGGGGTCAACATCTTTGAACAGAATAAGTTGGGCTTGCGATACCGGTCCACCCGGATCACGAATAACGCCATTGGCGACCATATCGCTATCGCCCCGCGCACCATCTTTCAGATGCAAGGTAATGCGATTGCCATTAATTTCGGCACCCGTCGTCCCATCATATAAAAATTCATACCATTCGGGAATTTCGTAGGGCATCTCTTTATACTTCCAGTAGGATATGGGGGCAACACCACCGTGCAGGATGATGTCAACCGTGATGCTTTGTCCCGGTTGCAGTTGGATAGCATCAATATTCAACATCCCTATGGGAAGTTCAGCAGCGATTGGTAAATATTGACTAGCATATCCCGGCGTGTAGGGAAAAATATTTCCCTGCGTGGAATCATCAAATACAACCGTGACATAATCGCCATTTTCTGGATTGGGATAAGAAGCAACGTGGCTCTGGTTGACATCGGGGATGCCATCATTGTTGCCATCGCCATTGTTGGGGGCATTTTTTTCTGCATATGGCACAATGCCATCATTATCTTGGTCAGGATAAAATGTATCGCTCAGTTCAAAGTTATAGGTGCGTGGCGTTGAAACATCAATTGGCGTTGCATCCGCCATTGTGCTGGCACCATCCCACCAGAATTCTTTAGTGCCATCGTATTCACAAGAAATCCCCAAAGTTGCCGGATCATTGGCATCTCCAGTCCCCAAATATACAGGAGCACCTGTCAGAACCCGAAACGAAGCGCCTTGGTTGGTTTCGTTAGCACACGCATATTCAAGCAATTGTCCTGTCTCTGCATCATAAATGCCGACTGGATAATCATCTGCATATCGCCAGATATGGATATAAGAATAGTATTGTAGAGAATACTCTATATCTATGTCTACAACACTACCATCAGTTGGTAAAGTGAAAAATGTTGCAGCAGATATATCAATAGTCAGGGGTTGCCATTCGCCCTGCCAATACCCAAGTTTTCGTGTACCAATAATGGGATCACCTAAATAATCACCCCATTCATATAAATGTTCCTCTACAAGAATGGTGAACGGTATATTCAAAGATATTAGTACAAACTCAGCGGGCCTATTTTGCATTAACATATCCGAATACATTGAAATACCATTTGGATGAACTATTGGAACACCATTCTGGTCAACCACGGTAACAGTATAACCCCCAACCGGTCCTTCCGTTCTCGTTAAAGATACATCCAAAATTGCAATCGTAAAATCATCAGCGGAAATGCTGGCAGGAATACTTACCAGCCCAATACAAAGTGCTAAGAGTAACAATTTCTTGCAAAGGTGGCGCATCATACAGGGTTCCTATTAATATTTTTTCGAGACAGAACGTGGTGCTAAAACCACAGGTGATGCCGATAGCTGAAATCGGCACAATCACATCGTCTTTAGCATTACAATTTAGGATAGTATGTGTGGGTAGTAGTCTTCCTGAGTAACGTGTCAAACGTTTTTTCAGTGGCGAGTCATTCATAAATAAATGCTATAAAAATGCTGCTGACTATTGGTATCGTCCGATTGTTAAGTGTATGAGATAAGTCGTCAGTAATTATAAGGTCGAAATTTCAATTTGAATAATGCTGCAAAACATGTCGTTACATTGCAACATGATACGCTATTAAAAGGATATACAACGCAACCTTGCATAGCCCAAACAGACACCTCACAATTGCGTTAAGATTATCGTGATAAAGCATAAATTTTTCTTCAAGCAGGCGATAGTGCAGTGATTTTAACGAAAAATGCTATTGTGTATAAGCGTTTTCCTAACAAGGTGTTTTGTTTTTCAGCGTTGTAAGTAAAAAAGCTAATAAAATCTCAGGGTGCTGTAACTAAAGGTGGTAGAGAGCGTTTCAAAAATGACCCCAGCACACGCCCATTCGCGTAAGGTGCGTGGCACTGGCAGGATGACCGCCGCCGCCCCTAATGCTTTGGCGATGCCCAACATGCGATGAGTCAGAATAAACGACCCTGACTTCTTAGCTATCGCTCATCCCTTTACCTGCCTTGTGCCAGACGCTACAATGCCGCGCAGTAATCCAAAGTATAAGAAGGCATGATGATGGCTCTATTCTTGAAAAAATGCGTATCGGCGTTGGTGTTACTGCTCGTATCGGCGGTGCTGCTGACCGCACAGGAAGGCATTGCGGGGACAACGCTCGATACGATTAATGTGCGCTCTGGTCCCGGCAATGAATACGGCGTGCTTGGCTCGCTGCCTATCAATACTAACGTTACCATTGTGGGGCGCAACCCGATTGGCGATAGATTGCTCGTTACGGATGGGACTTTACGCGGATGGGTGGCATCACGGTATGTCGGTTGGGCAGAAGCAACCACGCCTTTAGGCAATATTCCGGTCACGGGCGAAATTGTAGGTGGCGCTCCTGTTTCCGAAGCAGCACTCCCGGCAACCCCTGCCCCTGAAAGCAATCTGAATGTTGCGCCGACGGGCAATGGCACACCGGGGCGCATTTTGGCAGGCAGCCTCAATTTGCGTAAGGGACCCAGCGGCGAATACGAGACACTGGTGCAACTTGGGCTGAATACCAACGTCCTCATTGAAGGGCGCAATAACATCGGCAATTGGCTGTTGGTCAATACAGGCAGTGTGCGCGGTTGGGCAGCAGCGCGGTATGTGGGTTGGGATACGACCCTTGATGTCTCTACTTTTCCAGTCACAAGCGAAATTATAGGTGGCACTAATCCCCTCTCTACGGGTGGAGCGGGAGCAGGGGGTGAGGTGCCGCCAGTGGTCGCAGCAGTGCCTACGGGTGCCGGCACGCCAGCACGCATTCTGGCGACGAACCTCAACCTTCGCACGGGACCCGGCAGCGAATATGCCGTGCTTGCCCAACTGCCACTCAATTCTAATGTCCTCATTGAAGGGCGCAACGGCATCGGCAATTGGGGCTTAATCAACACCGGAACACAACGCGGTTGGGTGGCTACCCGTTTTCTTAGTTGGGATGCCAATATTGATGTATCCACTTTTCCAGTGACAGGCGAAATTATTGGCACTGCGCCCGATACTTCTACAGGGGAGGCAGCGCCGCCACCCGTCGTTGCCCCGGTAATTACGGGCAATCAAGGCACCGTCATCGCCGCAACATTAAATGTTCGGCAAGGGTCAGCCAATACGCAGCCGCAAATCGGCACGCTGAATCGGGGTATGACCGTTGCGATTGAAGCCCGTAACAGCATCGGTGATTGGATTTTGATTAATACGGGCAGTTTGCGCGGTTGGGTCGCTACCCGCTTTGTAGACTTGCCAGATAACTTGAATATTGGCAATTTACCTGTGAGTGCCGAAGTGATTGGCGTCACGCCAGCGGTGGCAAATCCAGCACCAGGGGCTGCCGCGGGCAATGCCTTAGCCGTTTCCGGGGATATTGCCGCCTTAGAAGCGCAGCTTGCCGCCGTGCCAGTGGTGCCGCCGGGCATCACCGGGCGCACGCAAGTCTTGTTTGATGCTGCCCGCCGCGCTGGACGCAATATGCAGCGTTTCACCAAAGTGGGCGATTGTAACAGCGAAAATTTGGCGTTCATGTATGGCTTCGATTGGGATAATTACAGTTTGGGCGCGTATGGCGGCTTGCAATCCACGATTGATTATTTCGACGGTTCTTTCGCACAAGCCAGCGTTGCCGGACGCGTGGGTTACAGCGCCGTCACCGTGATTGATGCGCTGTGGGCTGACCCCGCTGTATGCCGCAGTGGTGAAGCGCCAGTCTTCTGTGAACTGCGTACCAGCAATGCCGCCTTTGTGGTGATTATGTTCGGCGCGAATGATATTTCCATTTTGACGAATGAACGTTATGAATCGGCGCTGCGCCGCATTTTGGATTTGAGCATTCAAGCCAATGTCGTGCCGATTTTGAGTACCTTCCCCACCGACCCGGCACAACCCGATAGATGGCTGAAGGCGCTGCAACTCAATGTCATCACCGTGAATCTAGCGCGGTAATATGATTTGCCGGTGATGAATTTTTGGTTGGCGGCGAAAAATCTGCCGGGCGCAGGCATGGCAGGCGATAATGCCCACCTGACGACGCACAGCGGTTCTTCGATAGTATTTGATGGCAGTACGGAAAATGCCTTTGGCTTCACCGCCCGTAATCTCGTTGTGCTGCAAACGCTGGATGTCATCCGGCGCGGCTTGGGAGTATAGTGTTTTCCTGTTTTGGGCAGATGCTATTTTTTGATACGTCTAACGTCGGGGCGCGATATATTGCGCCCTTTGCAAATTTCCCATATCAAAAAGTCTGCTGCAAAGAAATCAATTGTAATGACGATACAAGAAAGCACAGCAAAGGCATTGAGCAACATCGGCGCTAATCAATTCGTAATTGGCAAGGACAGAATTTGCGAACGATACATGATTTGATGAATTTGCGCGGACGCACGGCGCTGATTACCGGGGGTGCCGGACATTTGGGCGCAGCATTTGGCGCGGCATTGGCAGAATGCGGCGCAGCGATTGCGGTGCTGGATATTCAGCCGGAACACTGCCAGAAAATTGCCGATGACCTAGCAACTAAATATACGGTCAAGACACTGCCACTGCCCATGGATTTGCAGGATGAAGCCGCACTGAAGACCGTGCCGGAAACCGTAGCCGCGCATTTGGGACGCTTAGATATTCTGGTGAACTGTGCCATGATGACGCGCAGCCCTCAACCAGAGGTGTGGGATAAGCCGTTTGAACAGCAAACATCGCTCAATTGGCGCTTGGAAATTGAAATTAATTTGACCGCTGCCATGATTTTGACGCAGGCATGTTTGCCGTTATTACGCGAATCAGGGCATGGGTCAATCATCAATATCAGTTCAATTTATGGCATGGTCGCGCCGGATTTCCGGGTGTATGCTGGCACGGATATGGGCAGCAATTTGGGCTATGCTATGAGCAAAGGCGGCTTGGTGCAGGCAACACGCTATTTAGCAGCAGCACTCGCGCCGCATACTCGCGTGAATGCTATCACGCCGGGCGGCATATGGCGCAATCAAAATGCAGCGTTTGTGCAGAATTATGAACAGCGTACCCCATTGGGGCGTATGGCAACTGAAGAAGATTTAATCGGCGCGGTGGTCTATCTGGCGAGTGATTTATCAGCGTATGTCACCGGGCAAAATGTGGTGGTGGATGGAGGTTGGACAGTATGGTGAATTGGACAGGCAAACGAGTCGCAGTTACAGGTGCAGGGGGCTTCATCGGCAGTCACTTGGCAGAAGCACTCGTTGAAGCCGGGGCAAATGTGCGGGCAATGGTGCATTATAACGCGCTCGGCTCTTACGGCTGGCTAGAAACATCGTCGCACCGCGATAACATGGAAATTTTGGCGGGCGATATTGCCGATAGAGACAGCGTAAAACGGCTCATCGGCAGCAGCGATGTGGTGTTTCATCTGGCGGCGCTGATTGCCATCCCATATTCGTATCATGCGCCCGCGTCGTATGTGCGAACCAATATCGAAGGCACACTGAATGTACTGCAAGCCAGCCGCGAACTGAACGTCGAGCGCCTGATTCATACCTCTACCAGCGAAGTGTATGGCACAGCGCGTTATA
>JALHOR010000187.1 GCA_022842885.1 Anaerolineae bacterium | reverse complement strand
AGCGATTTTGATGTTGTCGCCGTCCGTGCTGCTCATTGCCATTTTTGTATATGGCTTCATCGCTATCACTGCCTATACCTCCACCACCAATACCAACGCGATGTTGTTATTGAGTAAAGCACCCGTTAGTAATGTGGGCTTGGCAAATTACACTGAATTGTTTACAGGTGTCCTGAATAATCGTTTTCGGATTGATGTTATCAACACCGTTTTCTTTACGATTCTGTTTATTGTGGTATGTTTGGCAGTTGGGCTGCTGCTGGCAATTTTGCTTGACCAGAAAGTGCGCGGCGAAGGTATTTTTCGGACGATTTTTCTATTTCCGATGGCACTATCATTTGTCGTGACGGGCGTTGTCTGGAAATGGTTGTTTAACCCAGATGCAGGCATCAACATTTTGCCGACAGCGATTGGCTTGCCTGCTGGAACGTTTAGATGGTTCATCAGCGAAGACCGCTGGCTAGAATTTAATTGGCAGAATATCGCGCAAATTGTGATTGTGTTGGTATTGGGGGCGGTTTTCTTGTATGTATTGTATCGTTGGGTGCGCGAAAAATCGCCTTATTGGATGGTCATTGCTGGATTTATTTTGCTGGCATTGGGGCATCAGACCATTACTGGCGCACAACTTTTCCTGACGATGCCCTCAGAAAAACAAGGGTTTAACACAGCGTTACTGGCAGTCGTGGTCGCGGCAGGTTGGCAGATGTCCGGCTATACCATGGCGATGTATCTTGCCGGGCTGCGCGGCATCTCCGAAGAATTGCGCGAAGCAGCGCGGGTAGACGGTTGTACTGAAATTGGCGTGTATCGCTATATTGTGTTCCCGCTGTTAGCGCCCATTACTTTGAGTGCCATGATTATTTTGGGGCATATTTCGCTCAAGATTTTTGATTTGGTGTATGTGATGGGCGGCGGGGATAACCTGCGGATTGATATGCCGGGTTTGAATATGTTCTTCACAACCTTCCGGGGGCAGGAAATCGCCAAAGGCGCTGCCATCGCCATGATTATGTTGATTCTGGTCGCTGTTGTGATTGTGCCGTATCTGGCGAGTCAATTACGCAGTGACGACTAGACACAGGGGATAAACGAGTATGACAACGTTGAATACAACCCAACCGCAGCGTGATTGGCTGAAAATCTTCTTCGCCCCGAAAGGCTGGGCAATGTATGTGATCGCCGCAGTGTGGGCGCTGCTGGCATTTATCGTCATTGGCAATAATCCAGCACCGCCCGTAGAGGGCGAAACCGTGAGCAGCGTTTCCAATATTTTTTATATCATCATCGGGTTCGTTCTTACTGGGCTAATGTCGTTATGGTCACATGAGCCACAATTAGGCAGCCGTATCTTGATTTATGTGGTCTTAATCGGCGCGACGATTATTTTCTTGCTGCCCGTGTATATGGTGCTGATGACCAGTTTCAAGAGTGCGGGCGATGTGGGGCTAAGTACCATGTGGCAGTTGCCCCCTTCACCATCGCTGGATAGTTTTGCGCTGGCGTTTGAAGAACTGCGTACCGGGCTTGGCAACAGTTTTGGTTTGGTACTGCCTGCGACGGCGATCTCGGCTATTTTAGGGTCTATGAATGGCTATGTCTTAAGCAAATGGAAATTTCCGGGCGCCAACATCATTTTCCCGTTGATGTTATTTGGCATGTTCATTCCCTATCAGGCGATTCTGATTCCGCTGACGGATTTCCTGAAAACCGTGAATATGTTTGGCGGCTTACCCGGCTTAATTATGGTGCATGTGATTTATGGGCTGCCGATTACAACGCTGATTTTCCGCAATTACTATATGGAAGTGCCGGACGAAATGCTGGAAGCGGGCGCAATTGATGGCGCGGGATTTTTCGGTTTATATTGGTGGGTGGTGCTGCCAATTTCGCTGCCGGGCTTTGTGGTGGTGATTATCTGGCAGTTCACGCAAGTCTGGAACGAATTTTTATTCGGCGTGACCATCGCCCAGAATAACCCTACCGTCACAGTGGCGCTGCAAAACCTCTCTGGCAGCCAAATTGTGCAATGGAATGTGCAGATGGCAGCCGCCTTTTTAGCCGCCATCCCCACGCTAATCGTTTACATTCTGCTCGGACGCTATTTCATTCGCGGCTTGCTGGCAGGTAGTATTAAGGGATAGATACAAACCGCTGCCTCATGTTCAGAAAATAAGTTTGTTTACGGGGCGGGTCTCTAAACCCGCCTCCACCACCAAGTTAGTTTTTATTCATTTTGAATTTGAGCGTTTAATCCCCGTAACTATCCCAAACAGCTTGGGAAATTGGGTCAGATGGCACATTGCTGTAAATTGCAAAATTGACGGTATCCTGTTCCCAATTCAAACTTTTCCAGAATGCCAATCCATGTGCATCATCAACCGCAACACGAGTTAAGATAACACCTGCGTCTTGGGCTTTTAACTGTCTCACCGCCTGATACACCAACTGTTTAGCGACTGATTGTTGGCGATAAGCGGGCTGGACATACAATTCTTCAATCTCGCCAACCAGACCGGGTTCAATCGCATGTCGAGTGATGCAAAATGTGACAAAGCTCACAATTTCGTCTGCATCTTCCGCTACCAAACAATAACACATTTCATGTTGTGCATATTGGTATAGATTTTTCAGCACTTGTGCGGCATTTGCAGCGGACAATTCATGCCCGACAGCTTCAACACAACCTGCTTGCCATAAGGCAAGAACCGATTCTGCTTCCGAATTTTGCATTGGACGTATTGTGAACATACGATAATCCTCCATAGATGACTCAATCAAATTTTTGGCGAATAGAGAAAATGATTCACCATAGGAGGCGCTCGTTGCCGCACACCAATAATAACAACGACGCTGTAAATGATTCGGCGTGAGGAAGATTTATATGAGGGTATAGAGGTGGTAAGAGCGTTTACGGTTTAACATCGACGATACATAATAATCATCCTGAATCAATCTATTTTGAGCTATTGTAACACATTATGGCTATCTGTGGCACTCAAATTTTTACCTGTTTTGTCTTCATTTTTGCGTTTCGCTTTTTCAAGCGTTGGCAGACGTGGCTTCCAGAACACAAATGCCGCTATTAATACGCTGCCTGTAAGCAAAATCGAAAATATTGCGGCTGTAAAATATCTTGGAATTGTCCCTACTGCCCATAACACAAACGGGAACATGAACGCCGCTATTGCCGGAATCGCCGTGATGACCACTGGCAAAAATGCGCCACGAAAATTGCGTGCCATATCCCATATCGCGCCCAAGCCGAGGTGAAGACCTACTGCCCCTAAGAAAAATATGCCAACAATTCCGAATGTAATAAAACTAAAATTTCCTAAAGGTCCCGCCAGCATAATAAGCACTATCCATCCTGCCCAGCCAAATCCAATCCATAGAAATCGATCTGTATTGGGCAAATATGGCTTTCGTATGATAGCGGCAGTAGATGTTAAAATTAAGAAAAAAAGTGTAATTACCAGATAACCATGTAGCTCAATCACACGTTTAATTTCTGATAGCTGTTGTAAATCTTCCAGCACGAATGTCCCAACTTGAACCCAGTCCCAAATGCCATTTGTTGACCGTACTAAAACACCGTCCTTGCTCATTGCTAAAATAAGGTTGCTTGTTTGCGAATGGACAAGACCACTGACGGGACTCAATAAATATTGGCTGTCGCTGATAAAATCATTCATCCGACCATCGTAATACAATCTAACATCCTGCTGCAATTCGACCAGTTCACGGTCTACGTCCCAAGTAATACCTCCATCTACAGACAGTTCAACATGCGCCTCTTGCTGCCAGCGATATTGCAAGAGCGAATTTTCTGGATGAGCAGTCAAACTTTCATCCGAGCAGCGCATATTTTGGGGCAAACCCCCATCTTCTGATTGCGAAATTTCAATATTTTCAGCATATTGCCACACATAACCACCATCACGGCTTATCAATATAGTATTAAATCTATTATTATCAATAACCACAGATGATTTATTAAAATTGTCGTGTTCTATAGCAAATGTGATAAGTTCATGTGATGCTGTTTCGCAAATTAAAGTGATACCCGGAGTATCAGGGATTGGTGAACTTGCCAACGTCGCCACAATGCCAAATGCAAATGCCACATAACCCAACGGACGCAGATTGATAGCAGTATGCGCCGCTTGTCGCCAAATATAAGCACCGATGAGCAACGCAGGCAGCGTCATTAAATCTGTCGCATCCAACCGATTGATGCCCTGCCAACCCACTAGCCCATTCCATGCCTGCACGGTAACAAAATTCACCGCCGGAACCGTTTTCGCCAACGCGAACCAGCCGCCAATGATGAGAAATGCCAATAATCCCACCCGCTGTTCATGCCGCCCTATCCGGCGCGGAATAATTAGACTCAAAAAGAGAGCAGCGATAAACGGCGCAAAAATGAGCCATGTGAAATCGCCTAATTTGCCTGCGAGCCACGAGGGATGCTGCCACCGCAGCCAATGGTCATTAACCAGTAGCACACCTATCGCAACAATAGTGAGGGGATGAGCAAGGCTATGGATTGCTCGCCAGAAAGCACGATTTTCGGTCATGGGTACACATCCTTATCGGTTAGTTTCATTATAACAGCATTCTCAAGCGTTATTTCAGCAATTAATACCAGGGCAAACGCATCAAAATTGTGTTTCGGTTTTTAAAAGACAGTGAAGGTTCTGTAGGGACACGGCATGCCGCGTCCCTACCCAAAACACAACCCTATTGATTTTTCTTGACCTCTTATGAATATAGGTTTGATTTTGATGCAATCGCCCTGCAATTAATACTAGAATCCCCCTGCAATTATTTCATTTTATGTTATGATGAAGATTGGTTAGGCAAATGCACTAAGGTAGTCTTTTGTATGGCAACCAACAGTCAGCCCAAAATTCAAGTCATGCTGGTCAACGATGATTTGGATATGCGTCAATTATGGCAAGATTTTTTAGCGGTTCAGCCGGATATGGTCTGTATAGCGGTAGCGACGAATGGCGTGGAAGCCGTGCAGCTTGCACAGGACACCCATCCAGATATTATTATCATGGATATTATGATGCCGTTGATGGACGGATTGGATGCCACCCGCCATATTGTGAAGGCATTGCCTAATACGCAGGTGATTATGTATTCAGTACGCACAGATTACGAGCAAAAAGCCTTTGCGGCTGGGGCAGTCAAATATGTGCAAATTCCCGTAACCATCAAGCAGCTTGTGAGTGAAATCCGTGATGTGTATCATCTGTATCGCAAGCCGAATACCAACCCAACCAATGAATAATTGAGACACCTCTGATTGACAGGCTAGCCCACTTCCTCCTACAATTAAATCGAATTTAACGGTCTCTCTCCATCATACAATATGGCTATTCAACTCATTATCACGGGCGATGATTGTGGATTATCAGATGGCATTAATCATGCCACCTTGCGCCTCCATGAACGGGGTATGCTTTCATCTGCCAGTTTGATGACTAATTTTCGCGCTACTGCCCACGCTTTGCATCTTTTTAAGCAGCAACCTAGCCTAGAGATTGGTGTGCATCTGAATTTATCAGATGGATTGCCACTCACCGATTTACCCGCCAACAGCGATTTAACGCGCCCTGATGGGCGATTTCGTGACCGCTACGTGTTATGGGCGAAAGCGTTGTTCCCCTCAGCGGCATTATTGACCATGATAGAAGCGGAATTACGCGCCCAAATTGAAGTGGTAGAAAAAGCAGGCATCCGCCCGGCACACCTGACGAGTCATTGTCATTTTCATGCACTGCCCGCTATCCGCGAGATTGTGTATCAGTTGGCGGCAGAATATGAAGTCACATGGGTGCGGGCAACCGATTATCGCTCCACATCTGTCCCTAATAATTGGTTGCTGCAAAAACAAACGCGCAGTAACCAAGAACTGCCCTTTGTGGTGCCAGATTATCTCGTGGGATTGCGGCATTGGCTGGATAAGCCACCCTCAGAATTAGTAGAGGAAATCCGTAGTTTGAACGGCGTGGTGGAGCTTATTGTGCATCCCGGTGATTACCGCGATGTGACTTTCCCAGAGGGTGTACGCTATTCCCCGGCAGAACGGCAGGCAGAGATGGTTTATCTGGAAGAATTTCATGAACTCCTGTTGCAACAAACGGAAATTCAAATCACGCGCTTGCAGCCCGCCCCTGCTCGTTTTAATTGACCCCTCATAGCCCCCTAATAACCCTTTACGTTGACATTTGCCCCTTTCCTCACTACAATGGGCATGTTATTGGATTTACTGGACACGATGATTAAGCATGATTAACGACAAATCTCTTCATACGCTAGAATTTGATAAAATCCTGACGCAATTGACACGCCACACTTCTTTCGCTGCGGGTGCAGAATTAGCACGCGAATTGCAACCCACCAGCGACCTAGAAGAAGCCCGCACTTGGCAGCGTGAAACTGCGGAAGCGCGGGCGATGCTTCAGGTCAATTCACCCTTGAATCTTGCTGGGGCGCGGGATGTGCGCGAAGTGGCGATTAATGCCCAACGCGGTGTCATCATCGAAGCCGCCGTTTTGCTGGATATTCGCTATACGCTGCGCCGGGCATCGGCACTCAAAAAGACGTTGGCAAAGCAAAAATTGGAATATCCCCTCCTTTCCGAAATTACAGAAGAAATCGAAGAATGCCGCGATGTGCAGCAAAGCATTGATTCAGCGATAGATGACAATGCCCAAGTGAAAGATAGCGCCAGCCCCAAATTAGCCATCATCCGGCGCGACCTGAAAATCGCTTTTGACCGCCTGCAATCCAAGATGAATCGTATAGCGACCTCCCGCACTAACGAACTCTATTTGCAAGAACCGATGGTCACGATGCGAAATGGGCGCTACGTCGTGCCATTAAAAGCCGATTACAAAGGCAAAATACCCGGCATCGTGCAGATCGAAGAGCACACG
>JALHOR010000186.1:6571-7124 GCA_022842885.1 Anaerolineae bacterium | reverse complement strand
AGTGGTTCTTAATACAGCCAATCAGAATGAGACTACTCCTACGGTGGGGTTAAATTTACCGCCGCCGCTGCCCGTGATTCAGGTCGAAAATGGCGGTGTCGTGGCAGAAAGCCAACTTGCTTTCGCGGAATTATTGGCACGCGCCCGGCACTACGGCAACAGCCGCGTGATTATTGGCTTGGATAGCAATGATGTCATGGGCGATGCACTCCGTACCGATGGCACGCTGTCCACGCCCGAAGCCATTCAAGCGGCGCAGCAGCGGTTCTTAGGTCACATGGATGCATATTTTACCGATGATATTTTGACGTATCGTAATATTCCCTACTTGGCGCTGACGGTAGATGAAGCCGGGTTAATGGCGCTGGCACAATCATCGCTGGTGACTTCTATAGAAGAAGACCGCCCGATTGAACCCATGCTGGATGAGAGCGTGCCGCTGGTCGGCGGGCAAAATGCGTGGGCAAAAGGGTATAACGGCGCGGGTCAGGCGGTGGTCATCATTGATACGGGCGTGGATAAAAATCACCCGTTCTTAGAAGGTCGCGTCGTC
>JALHOR010000186.1:0-6561 GCA_022842885.1 Anaerolineae bacterium | reverse complement strand
AAGACAGCTTGCCCCGGCGGCGGCGTGAGCGAAACAGGTAACGATACCGGGCTGCCGTGCGAAGGCTCGGTTTGCAATCATGGCACGCATGTCGCCGGGATTGTGGCGGGCAAAAATGGGGTCGCGCCGCAAGCGGGCATCGTTGCTATCAAAGTGACGGCATATCCTGAAAATTGCGGCAGAATGTTACCCTGCGCCTATCTGATTTCATCGGGCATTTTGGCAGGGCTAGATAGAGCGTATGAACTCCGTAACGAACTCAATATTGCCTCCGTCAATATGAGTTTGGGGACAGGCATCACTTGGTACGGGCATTGTGATGGCAGCGATACGGGTTATATCCCATTGGTGAAAAACCTGCTGTCAGCGAACATCGCTACGGTGGTCGCCAGCGGCAACGGCAGTCGTACCAATGGTCTGAGCAGCCCGGCATGTTTGTCGGAAACCATCAGCGTGGGTGCGTCGGACAAAAGCGATGGGGTAGCGAAGTTCAGCAATATTTCGCCCATTCTGGATTTATACGCGCCGGGCGCCAATATCACCTCATCTGTTCCGGGTGGCGAGATGGCATCGTTCAACGGCACTTCGATGGCAGCACCGCATGTTGCTGGCGCATGGGCAATTCTTAAACAGGCAAAACCCAACGCCACCGTAGATGAAGTGTTGATGGCGTTGCAAAGCACAGGTTATGCCCTAACTGATGCTCGCACTGGTCAGATTATTCCGCGCATTCAGGTAGATAAAGCCGTAGACGCAATTTTGGCAGGCATTCCAGCCCGTCCCAAGTTGCTCATCAACGAAGTGAATGTCGAAGGACGCCAGTGGATTGAACTCTACAATGCTGATGCTGTGACTGTGGATTTAACAGGTTGGGAATTGCGCTTCTTCAATGCCGATTCAACCTTAGCAGGGTATATCACTTTTGCAACAGGTTTCCAAGTAGCACCCGGTGGTTACGTCGTGATGAATACGAAATGCGGCAGCGATGTCACGATTTCAAATTGTCATGGGGATGTCATGTGGAACACCGATGGCGGTGGCGCAGTCCAACTTAGCACCCAGTTGATTGCAGCCGATTATGTGCGGTGGGGCAGTGTCAAACTACGTCCGGCAACCGGCACCTATTGGATTGACCCCGACCCAGCGGCAGTCCCGACTGGTGCGGCATTAGGGCGCGATGAACGCAGCACCGAAACTGACCAAGGCAGCGATTGGAAACCGACGCAGCCTACGCCCGGTAACGCCAACATTCGCAAAACATCGTAAAACTAGCTCATCTCTAAATCCCCTCTCCAATATGAGAGGGGATTTTCTGTTCCAGCCTGATGTAAGAACTCACACCAACCAATTTATCGATTTGCTGTTTTACCGTAGTCATCGTGTTTTCAATCGATGACTTTCATCTGGAGTGACTCACACAAGCTAAAAGCCAATCGCCAAAAGCCATCCTATTCATTGGCAGGTTGCGGCGGGGGCAAATATGCCGCTAATTCAGTGCAGCGGGCAATGGGGTAATTCTCGCAGAAAGTCGTCCATAAGCGCGTGTAATGATAATAGGGCTGCATGGCAAATAAGCGTTGCAGCGATGGTTCAGCGGCAGTCTCCGGCGAGATGGGCTGATTGGTGAGGCGCACTTGTTTCATGGCTAATTCGGCTTCCTCCAGCCACAACTGCCCACGATTGGGCTGTGCTTGTGCGGAAGCAGCAAACGCTGCCAAACCCACTGCGTAAGTTTTGGGGCTGTCTACGCTTGCGAAGCCTTTGCCTGCGGCGTGCAGCGTGGCGGCGGCATAATCTGCGACATAATAGCCGCTGCCTATCGTGCCAAAAATCACGATGAGCGCCCACATCCACATGGGAAAAGTGGGCAAGGCGCGGCGGTTACGGCGTTTCGGCGCAGTGGGCGCTTGCCCCAATACCCACGCCCACACTGCCCAACCGATTGCCAGCCACAGAACGCCTTTTAGCGCCAAGAGTTGGAACGGTGGCAGCAGGCTTTCCGGTGCAACTTGCGGCTGTATCACCGTCGTATCCAACCATGAGGATGCTGAAGCAACTATGCCTTCTTTGATAGCAAACGTCAATGCCCATAAGATGAGTACCGCGCCGACATACGGCAGCCATGTGACCAGCGGGCGTGCATCGGTCGCGTAAGCACCAATTAAGCCTGCCAGCACTATCACCATCAACAATAACGGCACATACTCGCCGCCCAAACTATAGCCCACAAATTGACTCGTGAGGGCATTACCCAAGCCATGCAGCACCCATACGCCCGCAAAGCCAGCCGCTGCCCACCACACTATCCCTGATAGCGGTTTGGCGCTCTCTTGATTTTTCGCTTGTTCAGGTGGCACAGCCGATTTGGGTAGCACTGCCGCTACCAGCATTCCCAAGAGCAACCACCATAGCGGCTCAGTCGCTACTTGCACGAACCCAAATTGCCCATCTACCCACCGCGCCACTAGCACGCTCAAGAGCAATCCATGCCACGAAAAATCCACTTGCAAAGCCTTGACCGCCGATGCATCTGCGATTTCATCATGGTCTTTTTCATCGCGCTGAAGCCATGCCACCACCAACAGCCACACCCACAATTCCACCACCACGCTCAAACCCGCCCCCAAAAAGAGCAGAAATTGCAGCGGCACATACCATAACACATTGCCAATCAGCCCAATCGTGATTGGTACAGACGCCACAAAAATGAGCGCACACACGCCCAAATAGCGCCGAGGCAGCAGATGCAATTGGCGCAACACCGCATAACCCGCGCCTACATAAATCAGCCCCCATGCAATCAGCCCAGCGATGCCTTGCATCACCAGCGTATCAATCAAAAAATTATGAAAACTATTCAAATAGGTAACGCGCTGATACACCGTATCTATAATGCGCTGCATATAGGCGATGTTATCCAGCCCGTAGCCTATTAGCGGACGCAAGGTTGAAAAAGCGTCAGGACTTCCAGCAGCATCTAGCAGCGGTTGGCGATATTCAAATAGCAGATAATGAGCGCCTGTCCAGCTTTCGATGCGAAAATCTTCAAAAAACCGGAAGAAACGCGGCACTTCTTCCACTGGGCGCGTTTGCCCCAAGGTTTGCCCAACTGCCACATATACGCCGATACCCACCGCCGCTACCAGCGTCACGATGAGCAGCAATCGTTTTTTGCGCTGCGTCGCTGCCCACAGCCCACCATAAACGAATACCGCCGCTATCAATCCCAACACTGCGCCGCGACTGGCGGTGAGTGCCAGCGTCGCCATCATCATCAGCAGCACCGCCAGCAAGAACCCACGCCACACCCATGTTTTGGTCTTATCTATGGAGGTTGTATTGCGACTCGCCAGCAGTTCGCGCCCAATCACCAAAAATGCCAATATCAGCCAACTTGCCAGAAAATTAGCATTGCCCGCCATCGAGCCGGGGCGGGGGATGCCCAATGCCAATTGCATCATCCACGCGAACAAGCACAAAGGCAGCGCCAGACTCAGCAGCACGGGCGGCAGCAATTTTTGCCAGCGTTCCGCGCTGATGATGCCTTGCACGAACAGCAGCAGGTAGCCGATTTGCAGCACCGCGCCTTGTGACCTATCGGCGGTGCCGAATAGACTGATTTGGGGATTGAGGGCAGTCAACTGCGTGATGAGCGTCAGCAGCGCCAACCCGCCCACGCCAATTAGCACAGGTTGCCGCCAAGGAATTTGCCGCAGCAGGGCAGGCTGAATCAGGACGCGGCACAGCAAGGTCGCCGCCAACAGCCCAAATACGATGATGAGCAGTGCCGCTTTTTCGGCTTCGTAGCCTTCAAAGCGAATTTCCTGAAATGCCAAAATAGTGAACAGCCCCGCCAACACCGCAGCGTCGGCAAGGGCGTTCAGGCGGGGCAGGCGCTGCGGAGAGGCTTCAGTTGCCATGCTGTCCCTATATCACTATCAACATTATTGTTTCATGCGGCGGTATTCGCCCAAGAGTGTGCCGAAGCGGGCGATGCTATCCGATAAGCCGCCAACACGATTGCGTGCTAACCAAGTGATTTGCTGCTGCACGATGAGTCGGTTTAATTCATTTTCCAGCGCCGCCGCCGTGTTATCGGTTTCGCCCGATGCCAGCAAAATCCATTTTGCGCCATGTTGCAACAACCGTGCCGCTTGCGTAAATTCGGTCATCAGCACTGCCGCATCAGCCCGCCGCATGTGTTGCCCCGCCGCCATTGCCAATAATTCATCTACGCGAGCTAGCAATTGGCGCATATTGTCCGGCGCGACATTGGCACTTTTTAATGCTTCATCATCTATTAGCGGCAGCAAACGTAACATATTTTCTTGGCTATTTTGCAGCGCATACGCCGCTGTTTGCCCGTTGATATGATCCGGTCCCACCAAATGATACACATTGCCCAACTCATAGGCAAATTTGCCCATCACATTGGCATCATCTTCAAACACGAACCGCGAAAGCAGGGCGGGCAACTCCACCGCATGATTTTGGGCATAGTGCCATGCCACCGCCGCGCCATAGGCAAATCCCAAATAACTCACAGGCAGCGGTTGCCAATGCCCGTTATCGCCCCAATCAGTGATGAGATAGCCAATAGCGCCGTTTTTCAGTCCATTTTCGGCGGCACTCTTTAAATTGCCGATGGCATTTTCGGTGCGCCCAACCAACGAATTCCATGACGATGTGCCGGGACAGACATAAAAGGGCTTGCCCGCTTTAGCGAATAATGCGCCATGCCCGGCAAAATCATGGGTGGATTCATAACCCCATTCCATCGTAATCGCGTCAGCAGGCAGTTCGCTAATGAGGTCGGGATAATGCAGGATAATATCGCCCCAGAACTGCATCGTGAGTCCCCGCGCTGTCACCGCTTGATAGACCTGTTGAATCCATTCTAAGTACACGCGCCCACCGCGTTTTTCGACTTCGGCTTTGCTTGCGCCTTGCCCCAATTCCCATGGTTCATCCGCACCGATGTTAAAATAGCGCGATGTAAAATGCGGCAGCAGTTCATCGTATAAATCGGTCATCAAGGTTAAACTGCGCGGGTCAAGCGGATTGAGCGTGCTGGGGGAGCGAAACTCGCCCCAAGGTGATTGAAACCCATTGGGCGTTTCCGACAGGTCATTGTAGCGCGGGAACTTCAGCCAGCGTTCCATGTGTCCCAAACTGTTTTGGTTCGGCACTAAATCGATGTGCCGCTGGCGACAAAAAACATCCAGTTCCAAAATTTCCTGCGGCGTAAACGGCGATGCAAATTCCCACACTTGCGCGTGCTGCGAATAAGCGAAGGTGTGTTCCATATATAATTGCACCTGATTGATTTTGAAGCCCGCCAACATATCAATCAAGCTATACACCGTGTCCATGGTTGGCACTTTGTCGCGGCTCACGTCCAACATGATGCCGCGTTCCACAAAATCGGGCGTATCGTCAATGGTTAAACACGGCACTTCACGCCCGGCTTGCTGGATAATTTGCGCCAGCGTACAAACCCCGTAAAATATGCCTGTCGGGTGTGCGGCTTCAATCCGAATGCTGGAGGGTTGGATGTGCAGGCGATAGTGTTGTTCGTGCTGGCGTGCCGAAAAACCCGCGCCCACCGCTGTATCCGTGAGTGCCAATACGATGTCGGGCGTGCTACCGGCTGCCGCAATCTGCGTGGCGATGTGCTGTTTAGATAGGCGCTGTTGCAACCAGTGGGCGCTGAATAGTGTTGCTTGCGGGGTATGCAGACGCGGCACGGTTGCCAGCGTGAAGCTGCCACCTGTCAGCGTCATCTGGCGTGGAACGGGCAGCAGCAGCAAAGGCTGAGTCATGAGAGTCACTTTCAAAAATAAATGAGTAAAAGAATTAAGAAAAAAAGATAATCGAATTTGCTTATTTGGGCGGCATAATAAATAAAGGGGCTGGTTTATGCTGCACGCCAAGCGAGTAAGTTGTTTCACTTAACAATCTACTATGGCATATTATAGCATCATGAGCAACGGCAAGTACAAGCCTCCATCGCTAGTCAAGCCGTTTTATAATTCTTTATAATGCGCGAATCCAACGTCAAATAAGAACCCCAATAAGGGTCATGCATGGTTTATCTACATTCCGACAACACTGATGCCAACAATCTAAACCCAGAACATGATTTTCGCCAATTTTTGCTGCTTAATCCAGCAATGATGGCGATTATCGAGAAGCTCACTTGGCGCTTTTTGGACGTGAATGATGCCTTGTGTCACCAGTATGGCTATACCCACGCTGAATTTTTGGCGATGACCCTGCATGATGTGCGCCAAACGGATACCTCGCCCATGCGTTATACTGCCAATTTCAACGCCGCTGACAACCCGATTTGGCAGCACCGCCGCAAAGACGGCAGCACCATCTTCGTCCACTTGGTCACGCTCACAATGGATTATGGCGGCAGCCCAGCACAATGGGTCATTATCCGCGATATGACGGAGGAAATTGAGCGTCAGCAAGCGTGGGAAACCGCCCGCGCCCAATTGGAACAGCAACTTATTGACCGGGCGATAGAACTGGAAGCGGCGAACACTGCCCTTG
>JALHOR010000185.1 GCA_022842885.1 Anaerolineae bacterium | reverse complement strand
AGAAACTTCGACATCATCAGGATGCACAAAGCTGACAAATGGTTCAGCCATCAATTCGTCATCACTAAAGCCCAATACCTGTGACCACGCTGGGTTCAAGCGCGTAAAGTAGCCATCAAAAGTCGCTGACCCCAACAAGTCAATACTACTGGTGAAGATACGTTCTGTTTCTTGCTGCGCGGCGGCGATAGTATCCGCAGCTAGTTTTTGGTCTGTCACATCACGGGCAACAAAATGAATAAGACCATTTTCCAAATCGGGGGCGGAGCGCCACGAAATCCAGCGATAACTGCCATCCTTGCAGCGATAGCGATTTTCAAACGAGACGACTTTTACCCCGGTCGAGAGTTTAGCGGCTTCTGTCAACGTCACATCAAGATCATCGGGATGTACAAAACTAATAAACGGTTCGGACATCAATTCGTCATCGCTAAAGCCCAACAGTTGAGACCACGCTGGGTTCAAGCGCGTAAAGTAGCCATCAAAAGTCGCTGACCCCAACAAGTCAATACTACTGGTGAAGATACGTTCTGTTTCTTGCTGCGCGGCGGCGATAGTTTCAAAGGCAAGTGCGTTTTGGATGGCAACGGCAATTTGGTTTGCCAGCGTTGTTTTGACCTGTACTTCGATTTCGGAGAAGGGATAGGTTTTATTATCCTGAATATCGAGTACACCCAACAAGGTGTCGCCATACAGAATCGGCACTGCTAATTCTGACTGTGTTTCTGAAAGCAGCGGATTCGGTAGGAAGAAGTCAATCTCATTAACATCTTGAATAGCTTGTGGCGTGCGCGTGCGGGCGGCGGTGGCGACAACACTGCCTTGCTGATTCATAGCGATGCGATGCCCGCGTCCCACCATCAGTTGCCCGGCTTTGCCCGCGCCCGATTTTAATAATAACGTCTCGCCGCTATTATCCAATAAATAAACTTGAGCATGATAGCGGTGGAATTTCTCTTGCACTTGGTTCGCCACTGCCCACAACAACTCATCTAGGTTGCGTGTTGCCGCAATGACGGCGCTGACTTGGGCAACCGCTTCCAGTTCAATCGCCCGGCGTTCGACCTCGCGTTGGGCGGCTTTAGTGGCGCTGATGTCGGTACGAATGGCGATATATTGGTACGGTTTGCCTTCATTATTCAAGAATGGCACAATCGTGGTTTCTACCCAATAAGGGCTGCCATCTTTAGCCCGATTCAGGAATTCGCCTTTCCATACTTCACCATTGGCAATCGTCGTCCAAATGTTGCGGATATACTCTTTGTCGTGATAACCAGAGTTGATGATGCGGTGGTCTTGCCCCAACAATTCTTCAATACCGTATTTAGAAATATCTGAGAATTTCTGGTTGGCATATTGGATGATACCGCGTTGGTCAGTGATGGCAACGATGGCGTGTTGGTCAATGGCATACCGAATGTCGTTGACTTCTTTGAAGAGACGAGCGTTTTTGACCGCCACTGCGATTTGGACGGCTAATGTAGATTGAATACGAATATCATCCGCCGTGAAGCGGTTAATCTCGGTGGCTTGTACATCCATCACACCAATTAATTCGTTCCCCACTACCATCGGCACAGCCAATTCTGACCGGGTTTCGGGCAGCAGTGCATTCGGTAAGAAATCAGGGGCGGATGCCACATCATTGGCGACCACCCCTTGGCGGGTACGGGCGGCACGCGCGACCAAACTATATTCATTTTTGAGTGCAATATGGTGGCGGCGTGTCACCATTTGTTCTCCAGCAATACCGGCTCCGGCGGCTAGGTTTAAGCGTTCCGCGTTGGTATCCAGCAGATACACATGCACATGATAAAGTTGAAATTCTTGTTTGGTCAGTTCGCATACGACGCGCAGCATGTTTTCCAACTCAATGTTGGTGGACGCTTCGGCGCTGACCTGTGCCACAATCTGTAATTCGTTAGCGCGTTTGGTTGATTCGGCATAAGACCGGGCATTTTGGATACCGATGGCGACCTGCGTTGCCAGCGTGAACATGATACCCGCATCATCTGCTGTAAAGTGATTGACTTTATCTGCCTGCACATCCAATACCCCAAGCAACGTGTTCCCTGCCAAAATCGGCACAGCCAATTCTGAGCGTGTATCGGGTAGCAAAGGATTGGGCAAATATGCCTGTGCCAAAGTAACATCATTGGAGATAACACTTTGGCGCGTGCGGGCAACTTGGGCGACTAAACTGCCCTTATTGTTCATGGATAATCTAAATCGGTTTTCTTTCATCACGCGCCCGGCTTCGCCTGCACCCCCCGCTAAAACGAGATATTCTTTATCATCGCTTAACAGATAAATATGGGCGTGATACAAGTCGAAACGCTGTTTGGTCAAATTGACGACATTTTGAATCAGCGTTTCAATATCGAGTGTCGCTGAGGCTTCGGCGCTCACCGTCGCCACTGTTTCCAATTCGTTAGCACGTTTGGCGATGTCGTCTGCGGTGCGAATGCTGTCTACTGTCGCCTTGACTTGATTTGCTAATGAATTTAGCAGGCGTTTATCGCGGGCAGTGAAGATGCGCGGCACTGACCAATTCATCAACAGTAACCCCACCCAACGCCCATACACATGCAGCGGCAAGCGGGCGATTGCCTGCGCCCCAAACTGCATGTAAATGGCTTTGCTCATATCGTCCAACTGGTCATCATTGGGGATGTCTTCGTGTAGAGTGATGCGCTGTGGATCGTTAAGCCACGCTGCTAAAACATCAAACTCTTGCAATGCAAATTGCGTACCGGGCGGTATTGTCATGATGTCTGTCGAAGCCCCACGACTGGCGACGACTTCTAGGATGTCGGGTTGACCATTGATATTATTGTTGACATAAAACAGGTTCGCTGTATCTACTGCCAGCGATGGGGCATAGGTCATGATAATATCTACGACCATCTCTGGGCTACGCGCTTCGTTGAGGGCGGTCGCAATCGTAAAGAGGGTTGTTTGTTCTTCTTCGTTGGTTTTACGTTCCGTAATATCCGCCATGATGGTCGCAATATTGCGGGGTGTTCCTTCATTATCACGCACGATAAACAAGGTTTGCTCAACCGGGATGAACGTGCCTTGCGCGGTTTGTAAGCGATTTTCAGCCGACCAAGTACCCGTTTCCAATGCTGCCGGAATGCCGGTTTCCAACACTAAACGCGCACCCGTAGTATCATGCAGGTTGACGATTCGCTTGCCCACTAACGCGGTAGCGGATTCATAACCACTCATGTGTGCTGCGCCGGGGTTGGCATAAATCAATGTTCCGTCCAGCGTCGTGAGGGCGATGAAGTCTTGCGCGTTATCCAAAATCGTGCCTTGCTGCTGCAAGATACTTTGGGCTTGCTGGATAGCGGCAAAAGCCTGAGCATTTTGCACCGCAATGGCGATTTGCCCCGCCAACGTTGTTTGGATCCGCACATCATCTGCGTCAAATTGATTGACATTTTTCGATTGTACATCTAACACACCGATAACTTCGGCATTGACGACCAATGGCACAGCCAATTCTGAGCGCGTTTCTGGCAGCAGCGGATTGGGCAAAAAGTCCGGTTCGCTGCGAACATCGTTAGCGATGATGCCTTCGGTATTGCGGGCAGCCCGGGCTACGAGACTTTTTGGATTATTTAGCGTGATGCTGTGGTGTTTTTCCACCATTTGTAAGCCGACTTCGCCGGCACCTGCTGCCAAGACCAAATTTTCTTTAGCATCATCCAGTAGATACACATGCGCGTGATACAGCCCAAAGTTATCGCGGGTTAGGCGCGATACACGCCGCAGCATGTCACTCATATTCAGCGTAGAGGACGCTGCTGCACTCACTTCCGCCACCGTTTCCAATTCACGGGCGCGGCGGGCGGTGTTTTCTAACAAGCGCACATTTTCAAACGTGACTGCCAACTGTTCCGTCAGAGCTTGGAACAATTTAATGGCTTCCGGTTCAAAAGCATTGGCGACATTGTGTTGAATGTCTAACACCCCGATAACCGCCTGTTGGGTTTTTAACGGAATGACCAATTCGGAGCGCGTATCTGGCAGCAAATCATTCGGGCGGAACGAGGGGTCGGATAAGGTATTTTGCGTGACGACGGGCTTGCCTTGGCGAATAGCTTGTGCCACCAAGGAGGTTTCGTTCAGGGCGAGTTTGTGTTCGCGGACTAACAAGCGTCGTCCCACATACCCCGTGCCTTCGCGCAAGACGGCGTATTGGTGGTCAGTGTCTACGAGATAGATTTGGACATAATAAAAATTGAAGCGGTCACGAATGAGATTCACCACCAAACTCAGCAAGTCGTTCAATTCGCGGACTTGGTTAGCGGCGCTGGCAATATCTGCTGAAGTCGCTAAGTCGGCAGTACGGTCAGCAATTTGGGATTCTAGCGAACCGAGCAGTTCTTTCAAACGGGAGGTCATGCCCGTAAATGTGTTACTCAGCGTCCCAATTTCATCTTGGCGCGTAATCAGTTCAGGAATGCTAGTGATGTTCAAATCGCCCGATGCCACTTGTTCAGCTTGTTGTTCTAGGATTTGCAGCGGGCGCGATAACTGCCGTGCCACAATCGTCACCGCCAACAAGGCAATCCCCGTTGTGACCAAAAGACCAAAACCCCCCACCAAAAAGCTGCTTTGGACGGGTGCAAAGAAGGCAGTTTGTTCAAACGTGTTGCCCAAGATAAAATGATAATCATCCGACGCGCCGGGTGGCACCATTTTGAGGTAACTAATGAGGAAGCGCCCATTATCGGCGGTGGTAATCAAATTGGCGGGGGAAGACGTTGCATTGCGAATAATGGCTGCATCTTGTAGCAATACAGCATCAATCAGTCCCTCATCAATCCCAACCGTGTTGGGTAGTACCGTAGCAATATCTGGCTCAAAAGCAAAAGCACGCTCAGGATTCTTGGAATCATAAAGATAATAGCCTTCCGAATTGAGTAGGAAGGACGAATCGCCAGAGGCTAACGGCACAGCCACATTCAATATGGGGTCGGCAAACAAGCTGTTCACAATCATCCCAATAGGTTGCGAACTCCCTGCAACATAAATAGGTGCCGCATAGCGGATCACTGGCACGACTGAGCCATCAGGCAAAACTTCAATTTGTGGCGGTGAACCTTCGCGGTTGAGGTTCAGCGGAGAGATATACAATCTGTCTGGGGGCAGTACAATGGTATTGGTGAAATAATCCCGATCGCGTTTATTTTGTAATGCACTGCTGGAAACTGCGGCAGTTTGCGTCTCGCGGGAAAAATCCACACGCACAACTTCCTGCCCACTGGCATCTATAAAGCGCATTTTGTAGTATAAATCGGTACTATTCATCAAAGCAACAAAATCGGATGTCACTTCGTTGACTTGACGTTCAATGGTTGGGGTATCTTGCTGGAATATTGCTTCTGCCAGTTCGTCCACATTCTCGCTATCTTTGAGGAACAAAATATGGCTGTAGGCTTCCCCCAGAATATCCTCGATACTATGTTGCTGCTCGAGAATATGATTTTTTTCCTGTTCAATAAGGGATTCACGCACAAAATTTTGGTAGCTCAACAATAACCCGCTACCAATAATCAAGACAGGCAAAATCACCAGCGGCAACAAATAGAATATCAATCGCCGTTGTAAACGTCCTTCAAAGAATTGCATGAAACGATTCATAACAACTAACCCCGCGCCAAAATTGTCAACGGAACACATAGTTCGGACAGATGCATCGGCAGCGCCTATGCATCCATCCTTTATTGTAACGTGGGTTTAAACAATGTGCATTAAGGTTGGTTTGGGGTTGCTAACCAAGTTGTTATTTTCTAGCGCAATCCGTGCTTGTTTTGGAACAATTCGTGGGTTCGGGCAATATCGGTTTGCAGCATGGCGGCATCCCAACCCAAGGTTTTGCCAAGCAGGGCGGCAACTTCGGCAATGGCTTCGGGCGTGGTGTAACCCAACATGCCTACCAAAGAACGCCGCAGCAAAAAGTCACTGGTACGCTGAATCTTTTCATTCTGAATCAGATAGAGGATTTCGCGTTGGCTATAATCAGGCAGGGTCGTGAGGGGCGCGTCATTATCGGCGCTAATAAATTCAGCAATGGGGGCAGCATTGGTGCCATATCGCTCGAACAAATGCTGCAAATAGTCTAAGGGTAATTCCGTCTTATGCTGCACTTGTTGAAGCCAATAATCGCGGTCAGCATCATTCATAGGGTAATTTTCGCCGCCACCGATGGGCATACGCTCGGTATGGACTTGGCGTTTTTTGCCCAAATCAGTCAATGCCACCTCCGCAGTTTGGGCGCTGAAGGCTCGCCACGTTGTCCATTTGCCCCCCACGAGCGAATGCACGGGGAATGCTAATTTTTCGCCGGGCGGGGTAGACCGGATGCTGTGGTCACGGCTGATAGTACCAGTGAGCGATTTATCGCTGGCGGGCAGGGGACGCACACCGCTAAATTTGAACACAATTTGGTCAGCATGAACGCGAATATTGGGGAACACGCGGCTGACAAGTTTGAGCATATAGTCAATTTCATCATCGGTGCAGTTGGCTTGTTCAGGGTCATCAATGCGAATATCGGTTGTCCCCACCATCACGCGCCCCAAATACGGCAAAATCAGCACAATGCGCCCGTCATTATTCTCGAAAAAGATTTCATGTCCGGCGGTAGCAGTGTGCAGTTCTGGGTTATCCAAAATAAGATGTGAGCCTTTAGTGCCGCCGATGAAGCGTGTTTTTTCACCAATGGCATCATTCACAAAATCAATCCAAGGACCCGCAGCGTTGATGACAACTTTGGGTTTGAGATGATACTCTGTGCCAGTCAGGTCATCGGTCACGGTGACAGTATCGCCGCTGCCGGCTGAAGCCCGCATATAATTTAATGCCATCGCTTGCTCATTAGCAGTTTCCGCATCCTGAATCAATTCGATAACGATGCGTTCCGGGTAGGGCATCCACGCATCATAGTACGTGGCGGTGCAGACAATATCTTGGCTCAATTGTGGGCGCAGTTTCAGCGATGCGTCCCGCCCATAGACTTTATGAAAAGGCATGGTTTGTTGGCTGCCCGTGAACGCATCGTACATCATCAAGCCCAATTTGATGACCACGCCACCACGTTCTGCGGGTTTTTCTGTTAGATTCAAGAATTTCAAAGGGGCATTAAATAAGCCCGACCACCACTTAAAAATAGGAATCGTCGTCGGCAAGGGTTTGGCATAATGTGGCGCATTTTTTAACATCAAATTGCGCTCATGCAAGGCTTCGCGCACCAACCGAAATTCGGCATTTTCCAGATA
>JALHOR010000184.1 GCA_022842885.1 Anaerolineae bacterium | reverse complement strand
GACTGCACCATTTTCAAACTCTAACAGAATATCCGCTGTATCTTCCACATTCATTTCCAAATCGCTGACCTTCGCCGTTTGCGCTGTCACGCTGCGAATTTCGCCACCCAACCAGCGTTAATAATCCAATTCATGACTCAATTCAAAGATAACCCCACCGCCTAACCGCCATTGGGCGCTGACCGATGTGCGATAATCTTTGCCGGGACGCCAATCTGGGAGGTATTGCCCGACTTCTGCTCGCAGCGATAAGACCCGCCCAATGCGCCCGATAGCGGCGTGCATTGCCTGTAACGCGGCATGAAAACGCAAATTATAGCCCACCATCAGGACACAATTATTTTTTTCGCAGGTGGTGATGAGCGTATCAATGCCATCTAACGTATTAGAAAACGGTTTTTCGATGAACAGATGCACGCCTTTTTCGGCAAGCTGTTGGGCAGTAGGCACATGCAGCGGGGCAGGCGACGCAACAATAGCCGCATCATATTGTTCTAAAAATGCTTCGGCTTCGCTTGTCACCACGCGCTGAATGAGGCGTGCCAAATCGGGGTCATCTATGCCCGGTTGCCTGCGCCATAGGGTGATCGCAGCAGTCGGCAGTAATTGCTTTAGGTTACGGATGTGGCGGCGGGCAATATTCCCGGCACCAATAACGAGAAATTTCATCTTACCTTCGCTACATCATCAGAATTTAGTCCGGTGCAAGTATAGAGGGGAAGTTAAAAGTTAAAAGTAGAAAGTTAAAAGTATCAAAAAACGACTTTTTATCGTCGCAAAAGTTCTCGTTTTTGGGTGCTTGACAACTAAATTTTTTTATGTTAATTTACTAATACGCATTAGTAATGCGCTTTAGTGAATAGATTTTATTGTTTATGCCTAAAAATAAATCGCGTAAAGTAACGAGCAAACAAGTTGCCGAGCTTGCCGGTGTGTCGCAAACCACTGTTTCTTTTGTCATGAACAACGTGGATAGCGCCAACATTAGCGAAGAAACGCGGCATCGTGTTTTACAAGCGGCGCAAACACTGCATTACATCCCCGATAGAGCCGCCCAATCGTTGGCATTAGGACGCAGCCATAATTTAGGGCTTGTCCTTATCCAACCCCATTATCAGGTTTTTCGTGACCCGTTTATTCCCAACATCATCACGGGTATGAGCCAGATTGTTCAGTCAAATGGTTTCCGGCTGTTGGTTGAACATATCCACGACCTTGATAATATCAGCATTATCAGCAATATGCTCAAAGGCGGGGAAGTGGCGGGCATTGTCGCCAATACATTTTTAGGCATCGAAACAGCGATTAGTGCTGTGATTGATGAGGGGTATCCAATTGTGCTGCTTGATGCAGTCAATGAATATCATTATGCCGCGCTCATTGACCATCGCGCTGGCGTGCAATTGGCAGCGGCGCATTTGGTCGCCTTGGGGCATACACAAATCGGTTGCATCACCTTCGCTCCTCTCAATTATCATATCAACCGCCGCTTGAATGCCTTTAAAGAAATTCTGGCAGCCGCCGGAATTGCACTGCCATCGGCGCATATCCGCGAAGGCAATTATGACCCGGAAAGCGGGTATGAAGCGATGCACGATTTGCTGCAAACACAACCACACCTAACGGCTATATTTGGCATGAACGACATGATGGCAATTGGCGCGATGCGAGCCATCCATGAAGCCGGGTTGCGTATTCCCGATGATGTGGCGGTTGTTGGCTATGACGATATGCGCTTTGCCGCGTTTACCAACCCCACGCTGACCACTGTCCAAGCGCCGGAAGTGCAAGTCGGGCAGCGTGCCGCTGAAATGTTGATTGCGTTGATACAAGGTGTCCCACTAGGGGAAAAATGCGTTAAACTCCCTCCACAACTGGTCGTGCGCCAATCTTGTGGGGCAGCACACTAAATATTAAATAAACCGTTTGCTTTGGGAGGCAGTTTATGGCAGTGAAGGTCAAAAATTCTTCTTCTGAAATCAGTTTTTTGGGCAGGCTGGCGAACAGTGAAATCGCATTAGGCTTTTTGTTCATTTTGCCAGCGTTCATCGGGTTTACGGTGTTTTATGCTGTTCCCGCCATTCGCAGTATCGGCATCAGTTTTACCGAATGGAACTTGCTGTCCGACGCAGAATATGTCGGTCTCCGCAATTATCAAGATATTTTTGAAGATGACCGTTTCTGGCGTGCGTTGCAAATTACAGTGACGTATGTGCTATGGAATATCCCTCTCCAGACGGTATTGGCGGTGCTGATTGCTGTTATTATGGATAAAGTGAATAATTCGTCGGTATTGCGGGGCATTATTATTTTACCCTGGCTTATGCCGAATGTGATTGTGGCGCTGCTGTTCATCTGGATATTAGACCCGACATTGGGCATTGTGAACGTCTTTTTGGAGGCGATTGGCTTAGAGAGTCAGGGGTTTTTTGGCGTGCCAGACCAAGCCATTGCCACCGTTGCCGGGGTGAATATTTGGCGGCACATGGGCTATACCTCCATTTTGATTTATGCCGGACTCAAGACTATCCCCAAATCGCTTTACGAAGCTGCGACGGTGGACGGTGCGAATGGTTGGGTGCAGTTCTTACGGATTACGCTGCCGCTGCTACGCCCAGTGTTGGTGTTTGTCGTCGTCACTTCGGTGATTGGCTCGTTCCAAATATTTGATACGATTGCTGTTGCCACCGATGGCGGACCCTCTGGCTCTACGCGCACCATCATTTTCTATATTTATCAGGAAGTGTTTGAGCGCCGCTTTAACATGGGAACGGCTACGGCAGCATCGGTGGTATTGTTCCTCATCCTTGTAACTGTTACGGTTATTCAAACTCGTTATCTACAAGCGGGTCGGTCTGACCTCGCCGATTACAGTTAGGACGGCATCCGATGACAACGTTAACCAATACCCGCCTGCCGCAAGACGAACAGCAAGCCGCTTTTTTCACGAATATTCCTTGGGGCAATGTGATGTTGTGGATTGTCCTGTTTCTGTTGGTTTTTATCACATTGTTCCCGTTTTATTGGGTGGTACGGACGGCATTAAGCGACCCAAATTCAGTGTATGCCCATGCCGATGAACTGCTGCCCCATGACCCAACTGCTTTTAATTTTCAGCGGGTGTTGGGCATGATTGACCCGACGACGCTGGTAGGACAAGATACCAGCCGTTTGAGTGCTGGCACGCTCAACTTTTGGATTTATTTACGCAATTCGTTCATTGTCTCCGGCTTGGTGACGTTTGGGCAAACGCTGTTTAGCTCTATGGCGGCGTATGCCTTCGCCCGCATGAATTTCCCATTTAAAGACCAAATTTTCTTTTTCTTCCTAACGGGCTTGATGGTACCGGGCATTGTGTTGTTTATCCCCAATTTTGTTCTCATCCGCCAGTTGGGTTGGATTGGTACATTCCAAGGGGTGGTTGCACCGGCATTTTTGATGTCGCCCTTTGCGATATTCTTCATGCGACAATTTTTCCTGAGTTTGAATCGAGACTTAGAAGAAGCGGCAAAGTTAGATGGTTCGACGGTGTTAGGCGTTTTCTGGCGTGTTGCCTTGCCGCTGACGATAGGACCCTTGTTGACGCTGGCGTTACTGACATTTGTCGCCAGTTGGAATGATTATTTGTGGCCCTTCTTGGTAGGGCGTGATGAAGAAATTCGCGTGCTGACCGTGGCGTTAAGCGTGTTCCGGTCACAGACGCCACAAGGCGGTCCTGATTGGGCAGGCTTGATGGCAGGCACAGTCGTAAGCATCGTTCCCACAATTTTGATTTTTGTGTTTTTTGGACGCCGGATTGTCGATTCTATCCAGTTCTCCGGCTTTAAATAGGTGTCGCACAGGTTGCTACAGTGCCTGTTTGTCAGTTTTTCGTCTCAATATAAGGGAGTATCAATACCATGAAACACCGTTTTTCACTTATTTCAACACTTGTTGCACTTTTGTTGATGTTGGTCATCGGCGTGCAAGCGCAAGGCGTAACGATTAAATACGTCTTGTGGGATACCAACCAACTGCCGCCGTATCAAGAATGCGCGACCAATTTTATGGAAGCCAACCCCGGTATCACTGTCGAAATTGAACAATTGGGTTGGGGCGATTATTGGACGGCAATTTCAACGGGCTTCGTCAGCGGCGAAGCGCCCGATGTGTTCACCAACCACCTTGCCAAATATCCCGAATTTGTGGCGTTGGAACAATTGGTAGATATTCAGCCATTGGTGGAACGCGATGGTGTCGCCACCGATATTTATTATCCCGGCTTGGCAGAACTGTGGACTCGTGAAGGCGCACGTTATGGTTTGCCCAAAGATTGGGACACTGTGGCAGTCATCTACAACAAAACCCTGTTGGATGCCGCCGGGATTGACCCCGCCGCGCTGAACGAAATGACATGGAATTTCGACGATGGTGGTACTTTCCAAGAAATCATTGCCCAACTGACGATTGACGCCAATGGCAATAATGGTCTGAGCGCCGATTTCGACAAAGCCAACGTGACCCAATTCGGTTTTGCAGGTGCGGGTATGGGTAATGCGTATGGTCAAACGGAATGGAGTTGGCTCTCCAACACCACCGGTTGGAAGCACAATGATGGCGTGTGGGGCAGCGAATATTATTATGATGATGAACGCTTCATCAACACCATCCAATGGTTAGCTGACCTGTGGTTGGAACATGGCTTCGCGGAACCGTTGGAAGCCCAAACATCCCTCGGACGTACTGCGCTGTTCCAAGCGGGTAATGTGGGCTTGACTGTGGATGGCTCGTGGATGATTGGCACGTACCTCGCCAGCGATTTTGAAGTGGGTTTTGCTCGCTTGCCAATGGGTCCTGAAGGTCGCCAGAGCATGTTCAATGGTTTAGCCGATTCGATTTGGGTTGGCTCGGAACACCAAGAAGAATCATGGGCATGGGTGAAATACTTGGCATCGTTGGATTGCCAGAGCATCGTCGGAACCTCCGGCGTGGTCTTCCCGGCTATCCCCGAAGCTGCTGCCATGTCCTTGCAAGTTCGCGCTGATGCGGGTGTCGATGTGGGCGCTTTCGTCGCACAAGCAGATGAAGAAGGCGGCACTTTCCTGTTCCCCATCACCGATTATGGCAGCGAAATCACCACCATCATGACCGAAGCGATGGACAGCATCGGCTTGGGCGAAGCGAAAGCCGCTGATATACTGCCCGCCGCCAATGAAGAAATCAATGACCTGTTCTAACCACCTCTAATTATTCTGTGTGACACACTACAGCCGTCTCGCAAGAGGCGGCTGTATACACAACATATTAGTTAAAAGAGGAAAGTTAAAAGTTAAAAGTGCTGAATTTTAGTTCCTAGCCCACAGTTCGGGTGAAAGATTAAAGTAGCTAGTGCTAAGTGCTGAGTCAAAAGATGAAAGCATGTTTTAGGTTTGTAATGTACTGCAATTTTGAACCACAGAGACACCGAGAACACAGAGGGTTCACTGAGAAATGAGCCAAAAACAAATGCTGAAAGCTGACCGCTGAAAGCTAAAGGCTAATATGCGAACTCATTTTTCTTTCTCATTTTGGCTGATGTTACTGCTGATAGGCAGCCTGCAAGCACAAGCCACGCTGGATTATCGTGTTCAGCCGCATATAACATCCGCGTGTAGTGGCACATTCATCGCGCATGAATTAGACCACATCACCCAAGTCACGCAAAAACCTGTGCGTTTTTTTGATAGCAATGGGGCAGGTTTGGCGATAAATGATTTAAATAACGATGGCTTGCTAGATGTCGTATTGGCAAATTTGGATGGGCAGGAAAGTATCCTGTGGAACACGGGCAGTTTACAATTTCGTAAGCAACTTTTGAGCATTCCGGGCAAAACCCGCGCTGTCCTCATTGTGGATATGGATGCCGATGGTTGGCAAGATATTGTATTTTCGTCGCAGCGGGCAGCACCATCGTTGTGGCGCAATACGGGCGATGGCAATTTTGCTTTTGCGCCGCTGTCCGGCATTCGTAAAGCCGCTTATACGCTGAATATGGCGGATATGGATGCGGATGGTGATTTGGATATGGTCACGGCGTCCTATGATGCCGAAATGGAACGCATTGATGCCAGCTATTTGCTGTCTGGCGGTGCGGGCGTTTTTTATTATGAAAATCAGGATGGGCGTTTTGTTGGCACACACTTGGCAGAACGTTCACAGGCGTTAGCGATTTATTTGGGTGATTTGAACGGCGATGCTCTGCCAGAGATAGCCATTGGCAATGATTTTGCTGAACCCGATGCGTATTGGATGCGCCGTAATCAGGCATGGGAACGCTTTGAACCGTTTGCCATAACCACCATGAGTACCATGAGTTTTGCCAGCGGCGACATCAATAATGATGGCAGCACCGAACTGTATGCGACGGACATGCATCCTTATCAGAATGACCCGGCAACCATGCGTGTGTGGCAGCCCATTTTGGATGATTTGATGCAGCAATTGCGAGCCAATGATGTGCAAAAAATCACCAATGTGCTGCAAATGCCGCAGGGCAATCAATTTCAAAATATTGCGCCGCGCTGGGGGGTGCATCATACCGGGTGGAGTTGGTCGGCGCAGTGGGGCGATTTAGATAGCGATGGCTTTTTAGATTTATACGTGGTCAATGGCATGATAGCCGCCGATATTTTTGGGCATTTGCCCAATGCTGAATTGGTCGAAGAAAATCAGGCGTTTCGTAATGTCGCCGGGCAACAATTTGAGCCTGCGCCGCAGTGGGGTTTAAATGCGCTGGCAAGTGGGCGCGGCATGAGTATGGCAGATATGGACAACGATGGGGATTTGGATATTGTGGTGAACAATCTGCTGGCGCCTGCTATGCTCTACGAGAATCAAGTGTGTCGCGGCAGCCATTTAACGATAGATATTCAGCATGAAAACAGTCATAATCCGCACGCCATCGGCACGCGCTTAATTTTGACGACTTCAACGGGCGTTTATCAGCGCGAGATTCATGCTGCCAGCGGCTATTTATCGGGCAATACGAGTCGGGTGCATTTTGGTTTTCCCAATGAGTCCCGGTTACAGCAGTTAGAGATTATTCAAGGTAATGGCACACGCACCCGGCTAGACAATTTAGAAGCCAATACGCATGTGGTGGTGGCGTTGGGTGGTTAAATAGTGCTAAGTTCTCAGTGCTGAGTGCTGAGTGCTGAGTCAAAAGCGAGTGTTGTTTATTCATCTTTGTCTTATCTCTCAGTGAAATCTCGGTGTTCTCGGTGTCTCTGTGGTTCAAATTGTGGTAAATGACAAATCTAAAATAATCTATAAGAGCTAAAAGCTGACCGCTGACTAGCTGATGGCTGAGAGCTAAATTTTTACCAAGTCTATTCATTCATT
>JALHOR010000183.1 GCA_022842885.1 Anaerolineae bacterium | reverse complement strand
CATGTTTCGACCATACCCTAAACTATTTATCAATGACACCTTTAGTTTAGCGATTTGGTCTCTGAGTTCTCTATTCTTTCTTTATCAAAAACGTTGGTTAATGAGGTTAGCTGTTAGTCTTTAGCAATCAGCTTTTAACTGCTCAGTCATACCGCCAGAAACTAAAGTTTCCGGCTACCAAACAGCCAAGTCTGCTAAAGAGACTGCCGCAAGAACGCCTGAAGCACAGTCGCAAGGGGCAAAACAGCTTTTAACTTTTAACTTTTAACCTAGAAATTTAACAAAATATGCGCCCTATCTGGACAATGTTCACAAGGGGTTATGTCCAATTTAGCCGAATTTTGATGTGAAGGCAGCAAATTGTTGACAGGTTTACAGAAACACGTTATGCTCTTGCCAGTTCCAATGACCATAAGAAATTGATGATGAATTCGCAGCCAACCTTTTACTTTTATTACTATTTTAAAACTCCACTCAAACAGGTGTGAGGCGTTGTTGGCTGTCGGTTGAACAAACCGAATTGGTGAAAAAACAAGGCGCTGGGTCTCACACCCCGCGCCTTTTTTAATTACTTGGCAGGGAGCAATGAGCATGGCTTTTATACGTGGGGTGCGCGGGGCAATTACTGTAGAAACGGATTCCGAAGCGGCAATTTTAGAAGCAACGACGGAACTGCTCAAAACCATTATCGAGGCAAATACTATTTTTGAAGATGATGTTGCCAGCGTGCTATTTACCACCACCCCAGATTTAACGGCGTGTTATCCGGCAAAAGCCGCCCGCGATTTGGGCTGGCAGCAGGTGGCGCTCATGGGCTTTCAGGAGATGCATGTTCCAACGGGATTAAAAATGTGTATTCGCGTTCTCATCCATTGGAACACACCCAAAGCCCAACGCAATATTCAACATGTTTTCTTACGCGGTGCAGCCGTTTTGCGCCCAGATTTACAAGCACAGCCTGCTATTCTCACATCAGGAGGGAAATAAAATGATTGTCGTCATGCAGCATGGGGCAACCGCTAGGCAAATTGCCGATGTGATTGCCCGCATCGAGCAAGATGGCTATAAAGCCCATCTTTCTGAAGGCGAAGAACGCACCATCGTGGGGGTAGTAGGCGAAAGCCCAACGCCATTACGCCAAGAACATTATGAAACGCAGCCCGGCGTGGATAAAGTCGTGCGAATCACCGAGGCATACAAACTCGCCAGCCGTACCTTTCATCCTGCTACAACATTAGTACCCCTCAACGGCACACAAGTAGGCGGCAAAAAAATTCCGATTATTGCGGGTCCCTGCTCAGTTGAAAGCCGCGAACAAATTATTGAAACTGCCTGCGCGATGCTGGAAGCGGGCGCAACGGCATTGCGTGGCGGTGCATTCAAACCGCGAACTTCGCCGTATAGCTTTCAAGGACATGGCGAAAAAGGCTTACAATGGCTAGCGGAAGCCCGCGACATTACGGGCTTGCCCATCGTCACCGAAGTGATGGATGCTTCTCAGGTTGAGATGGTCTGCCATTATGCTGATGTGTTACAAGTGGGCGCACGCAATATGCAAAATTTCACCCTGCTCAACGCAGTGGGGCAAAGCCAACATCCAGTGCTGCTTAAACGCGGCATGAGTGCCACTGTCACCGATTTATTGATGTCGGCTGAATATATTCTGGCGAATGGCAACACCCGCGTTATGGTGTGTGAAAGAGGGATTCGCACGTTTGAGACTGCCACCCGCAATACCGCCGACATTAACGCCATTCCGGTGCTAAAACAAAAAACTCATTTGCCCGTTGTGTTCGACCCTAGCCATGCCACAGGCAAATCTGAATATGTTGAATCGCTCTCGTTGGCAGCCGTCGCCGCTGGTGTGGATGCACTCATTATCGAAGCACACCTTGACCCGGCAAATGCAATGTCCGATGGGCGGCAAAGCCTAACGCCAGAGCAATTGACCAAATTAGTAGCAAAAGTCCGCCGCGTGGCAGAAGCCGTGGATAGAATGGCTTAGTATCTATCCTTGAATTCTTGAGGTAGGGTTGAGGCATGCCTCAACCCTACGGAAATTTTTATTTTTCCGATAGGGAACGAACTGATATGTTCGCTCAAAATGTCAAACAACAACCCAGACTCTTCGTGGCAGTACAACATAGGATAAACATAGCGTATGACAGGCAGTGGTTTTAGAACCCGACATTTAACCATCGTGGGACCCGGACTCATCGGCGGGTCGCTGGCAATGGCGCTGCGTGACCGCGCCGATACCATTACGATTGTGGATATTAATCCCGATACTTGTGCGTATGCGCTGGAAAAAGGTATCGCCGACTATGCGACTGACGATTTAAAAGCTGGCGTTGCCGAAGCTGAAACCGTCATTTTGGCAGCACCTGTCCGCAGCATTTTAGATATGCTGCGAAACCGCATTGGCTCATATCTGCGCTCGAATACGCTAGTCATGGATGTGGGCAGCACCAAACATGATATTTGTGAAGCGATGGCACTGCTGCCAGTGGGTGTTGGCGCGATTGGCGGGCATCCCATGACAGGCAAAGAAAACAGCGGCATTTGGGCAGCAGATGCAGCACTTTTTCAGGCTCGCCCTTTCGTCTTATGCCCTACGCGGCGCACCACTCCGGCAACGCATTTGCGGGCGCGATCACTGGTGGAAGCACTCGGCGCTGAACTTATTGAGATGGAATCGGTTCGGCATGACCGCATTGTGGCAGGGATTAGCCATTTGCCGTATATGTTGAGTGCCTCATTGGTGGCAACCGTAGCACGAGAGGCACAGCATGATGATGCCTTTTGGCGATTGGCGGCAGGTGGTTTCCGGGACACATCGCGCTTGGCAGCCAGCGATATTAAGATGATGGGCGATATTCTCAGCACCAATGCTCGCGCTGTTGCCACGCTGTTGGCAATGTTCCGTGTGCAGCTTGCCATGATGGAAACACAACTTATCTCTGGCGAATATGACAAACTCGTAGAATCACTTTTACCCGTGCGGGAAGCCCGCCTGAATTGGATGGAGACTTATGAGCAAAAACGCAACGGCAATGGACACACTCCAAATACGCCCCGGTAAGCCTTTACGCGGCACAACCACCGTGCCGGGGGATAAATCGCTCTCGCATCGCGCCATCTTGATGGGGATGCTGGCAAATGGCACATCCCAAGTGCGGGGTTGGTTAGCGGCGGGCGATACTGAGGCGACTCTTGGCACAGCACAAGCATTAGGTGTCTCGATAGAACGGCATGATACACACACGTTGACGATTCATGGCGGCAATTTACGCCCTTCGGCACAACCCTTAAATTTCGTCAATGCGGGTACTGGCATTCGGTTAGCAGCCGGGGTAATGGCAGGACAGCCCTTTGAAAGTGTGCTGGATGGCAGCGAACAACTGCGCCGCCGCCCCATGAAACGCATTATTGCGCCGCTGCAAATGATGGGCGCCAACATCAGCGGCACGAATGACCGTGCGCCTCTCAGCGTAAAACCATCGGAATTACGCGGCATTCGTTATGAGATGCCCGAAGCCAGCGCCCAAGTGAAAAGCGCCGTTTTATTAGCAGGACTTTTCGCCAAAGGCGCGACTGCCATCGTCCAACCGGGACCAGCGCGTGACCATACCGAGCGTATGTTGCAGTCTATGGGGGCGGATATTGTGACGGAAGGCAATACCATTATTCTCACTCCCAATGGTCAACTCAACCCCATGAATATGACCGTGCCGGGCGATTTTTCATCAGCGGCATTTTTGATGGTGGCGGGCTGCATTGTGCCGGATAGCGATATTACCCTAACTGGCGTGAATCTCAACAGCACCCGTACCGGATTGCTGGATGTGCTGTTGGAAATGGGCGCGAACATCACGGTTACGGAAACCGGTTTGGAAGCAGGCGAACCCGTTGGTGAAATTCGTATCCAAACGAGCGACCTCAAGGGCATTCATATTGGCGGTGAGATAGTCGTGCGGATGATTGATGAATTCCCGGTGTTGATGGTGGCGGCATTATGCGCCAGTGGGGAAACATTGGTGCAAGATGCTAAAGAATTGCGCGTCAAAGAAACCGATAGAATCGCGGTGATGGCATCTGAATTGCGAAAATTGGGCGCTGAAATTGAAGAACGCGAAGATGGTTTTCGCATCATTGGGCAGCAAAAATTAAGCGGTGCTGCTGCTGATGGGCATGATGACCATCGCATTGCCATGAGCATGACCGTTGCTGGATTAATTGCTAGCGGCGAAACGATTGTGACTGATGCAGCGTGTGCGGGCGATTCGTTCCCCGGCTTTGCTGAAACGCTGCAACATCTGGGCGCAATGCTCACTGGGGAGATTTAGTTGTGCATATCCGGCGAACCACGGTTCATGATGCCGCACTATTGGCGCGGTTGAATGCTCCTATTCAACAACTTCATACCAATACCTTCCCAACTCGTTTCAAAGCGCCACTTCCTAATGACCCTGAACTGATTGCGTTATATGCTGAACGATTGGCAAGTGATGAATGGGTTGGTTATGTTGCCGAAAATGATGGAGAACCAGTGGGTTATATCTTGTGTGAAATTTGTTATTCGCCAGAAAATGTATTCACCTATGCCGAAACAACCTTGCTGGTTGATCAGCTTTCAGTGAATCCTGAACATCATCGGCGCGGTTATGGACAGGCACTCATGCAAGCCGCCGTTGAGCTTGCCCATGAGACACAGGTATCGCGCATTGTGTTAAATGTTTGGGCATTCAATCAGCAGGCACGGGCATTTTATGAAAAGTTGAATTTTCAGCCAATGGCGCATAAGCTACAATGGCTAGTGGCTATAACTTCATAAACGGGTTGCATTCAATAATCTGAAATGCACCTTCATAAACGTCGTCCGTTGCCTCTCCTTCCAAGTTCCCTTATCATGAGAGTATTGATTGAGGGAACTTTATTAGAGTATTGAAGAAAGTTGCTTACATGAATCGCGTTGGCATCATTGGCTATCCACTTTCGCACACGCTTAGTCCGGCGATGCATAATGCCGCCTTCAAACATTTGGGCATGGACGATTGGCTGTATGATGCCATGGAAATTCCGCCGGATGTGCTGCGGTTGGGTGTTGCCGAACCCAAACGACACGGTTACATCGGCATCAATGTGACCATTCCGCACAAACAGCAAGTGATGCCGTTCTGCCGCGCTGATGAGATTGCCCGTGCAGTAGGGGCGGTCAACACGATTGATTTTAGAACCGATATTGGCACCAATACCGATGTAGCTGGCTTTATCGAAGATTTGCAGGCACATAATATCCCACTGAAAAATGAGACTGTCGTAGTGTTAGGTGCGGGTGGGGCGGCACGAGCAGCAGTTTATGGTTTATGGCAGCAAGGCGCAAATATTATTGTCGTGAATCGCACGCCGGAAAAAGCCTACCAAATGCTGACCGATTTAACCTTATCGGCTGGCGTTCAGCAGGTGCGTGTTTTATCGTTGGAAGCCGCTGCTGATAATTCGCCCTCACTCATTGTCAACAGCACTTCGGCGGGCATGTATCCCAATGCGGATACTACGCCTTGGGATAATGCGATTATCTTTCCCAAAGGGGTCACAGTTTATGATATGGTCTATCGCCCGTCAAAAACCCTCTTTATGAAACAAGCCGAGGCAAATTATGGGCGTGCCATCGGTGGCTTAGGCATGTTGGTCAGGCAAGGGGCAGCCGCATTTAAATTGTGGACAGGTGTTGAACCGCCGTTGGATGTCATGTTTGAGGCATTGCGGTCTGCTTTAGAAACATCCCAGCATCCCAGCGTGACTCCACAGGATGAAACCTTATGACCCAAAAACGCAAACGCTACCCTGAGCATTCTGGACAAGCATTTCGCCAATTTGTGATAGATAGTGTCTTGCTGCTGCCAGAAATGCTCTTACGATTGGTGAAGTTAATCATCGGGTTGGCATTAGCGATTGGACTCACGATGTTTGTATTGGTTATCCTGCCACAACTAACCGGATGGCTGTTTTACGCTTGAAGTTGCGATGATGCCTACAGAAGGTTCAGAAAGTATCGTGCGGCATGAAAACAAATCCTTATCCCGGTGTGAATGCCCATCTCAATAGTTGGTTGCAAACACCGGGAACACAAGACCAACCGGCGCTTTTTCCGACGTTTCACAGTCGGCATATTGCTTATATTTGCGATTTTTTGAATGAAGTGCTGCCCGATAATTATGTTGCATTCACTGAACAATCGTTGCAAATACGCGGTGTTGATTGGGAGGGTGAGGCAACCCCTCCTAATCGGCGTCCAGATGTGCTTGTAGCTCGCCAATATGAAGCATCCCCACAAGCGGGCAGCACAGCAATCGCACCCACATTGGAATTAACGATTGCGGAAACTATCGAAACAGAAGTCTATTTGCGAGCAGCGGTGATTCGTGAAGTCCCAGAACAAGGCAGCATCGGGCAAATTATCACCCGGATTGAATTGCTTTCTCCAGCGAATAAATATGGCGGTTCTGGTTATGCTGCGTATATTCAAGGGCGGCGCGATACCCTGCAAGCGGGGGTTAATCTTGTCGAGATTGATTATTTGCACGAAAAACGCTCACCCTTAAAAAACCTGCCGGATTATCCGGCTGACGCTCAAGCAACCCCATATTATATTGCAGTCAGCATTCCACAGGAAAATTGGCAGCAGGGCGCAGCAAAAATCTATGGCTTTCATACAGCCGAAGCGGTTCGGACTGTTCCTGTACCGCTAACCGACAATACCACCTTAGATTTTGATTTTAATCGTGCTTATCAGCATACTTTAACCGCCGGACGCTGGTATAAATTTGTGGACTATACAGCCGAACCTGTGCGTTTTCAGACGTATAGCGTTGCTGACCGTGAGCGAATAAAAAATATCATGGCAAAAATGCCAAGTGGTTAGAGGATAAAAATACCATGCAAAAATCGCGTGTTAAAACCACTCACGCTTATGGCGAGGTATCCCCGAATGTCTGGGATGATTTTGCGTGGGTCAGGCAGAATCGCCAGATGCTCTTAGAGCAATATGGTGAATGCATTATTCTGGTGTATGAAAAACAGGTCGTAGGTATTGGTCAAACAATTGATGAAGCGATCCAAGATGCCGAACAGCATTTATCACCGGATGTTGAACACATAACACCGATTACCGAATTTTTGCGGAAACGACGTTTGTTTCATAATTTGAACTCGATAACTAAACAGGAATAACAACGCTCATGCCCCTACGTTTTCTGACGGCTGGCGAAAGCCACGGACCTATGTTGACTGCTATCTTAGAAGGAATGCCTGCCGGAATTCCGCTGATACCCGATGTGATTGATTTAGATTTGGCGCG
>JALHOR010000182.1 GCA_022842885.1 Anaerolineae bacterium | reverse complement strand
CTTCCCGATTTACCCGAACCTAATTTAATTGCCCGGATTCGCCAACGGCTCTTTCGTTTAGGCTCGATCCGAACTCGTTATTCAGATCAAGTTGCCGCATAATTGGCGAAGGTATTGTATTTAAATCAATAATAAAATTCCCTGTATTTGCATTCCATAAGTACAAGTAGTCACGTACAGCATTATCGCTATAAATGATGTATCCACTGCCCACAATATACTGACCATTTGGACTCCACTCAGTGATTAACAATTCATTGGTGACTACTGTTTGAGCATCCACCGTGAATACAAAGCTCATGAATATCAATGCCACAGTCAAAAAAAAGTAAACATAGCGTTTCATAATCAACCATCCAATAAATGCAAACACACAGGATACACTTTCACTCTATTTATTATACCGCCATACCCCTCTTTACAGCACCGTAAAACCCGCCGCTTGCCCGCTGATTTTGGTGTTTCAACAAAAAAGGGCATATCGAATGACATGCCCGAATTTTCTCATCCTATCGCCACTTCATCTCTAATGGTTCTGTGAAGAAAGTCCCTGAAAAAAGTCCCTCTCCTGCGGGAGAGGGATTTAGGGGTGAGGTTATTCCGCCAGCGTCAGCACCAAGCGCGTGACGGACGCGAGTCCACGCCGTTCTGGGGTGATGGTCATGCTGATGGAGGCGCTTTCCAACAAGGATATCACTTGCGCCAATTGTTCGGTATCACGACTGCCATTTTCAGCGGCAAACTCCACCACATCGCGCAGCGGCACAAAATTCACGTACCACAGCGATTCAGTATTCGGTAAGAAATGATCGGCAGCATCGGCAAAAATGGCATTATCATTCAAGCCGCCATCCCCCGCCAAGACCATCTCGGTTGCCGGGCGCGTGCCAAACGTCAGCACGTCGTCATTCACGCCCATCATCAGTTCAAGGTTGTCCATCAGCGGCAGTTGGGCGAAGTCTTCCGGTAGAAAATTTTCGGCAATTTGGCGGATACCCGGAATGATGAGCGTATCGCCGTCTTGGGCATAATAGATATTCAGGTCACGCAGCGCCCATTGTTGCCCCACAAAAAACGCTTCGGCGGCAGCAGCATCGGTATTTTCGATGATGAGTCCAGCATCAAATGTGGGCAAATCTCCAGCAACACCTGCACTGACGTACACGGCAAAATCACCCGTCATCCAGCCAATGCCATCATTCAGCGTTTGTCCGGTCAAGCCTTTGAATGTCAGTCGCAAGAAGGTAATTGTATCATCCAACAGCAGCAACCCCAGTTCATCGCCGCGAATATCCTGTGTGTCGTATTGCGCGTCCAATTGTTCGCCAATCGTTTCCAGCAGCCACAACGCCAGCAGCAGCGACGCCCCAAAATCTTGGTCATGCACCACCAGCGCCGCATTCGACGGAACGAATCGTGCAAAATCGAGATTCAGCGCATCACGTTCGGTATACGCCATGCCAGTGCCGTGTTCATAGGTGGCAATATCGGTGATAGATTGAGCAATATCTATCGTCAAAACACGCCCTTGTTCGATTGTCAAACCAAACACCTGTGGACCAAACGCCCGGAACAACGCCGTAAAATCGAACAAATTTAAGCCCGTCTGCTGCATCTGCTGATTCATCATCGGTGCTAACGCCGCGAAAGATGGGAACACATCCAGATACGCCAAAATGTTGTAATCATCGCCGGGCAAGCGTGCCAGCGCATCCTGAAAACGGCGACTGTCTGCCAATGATGTGCCATTCCGCACCAACAAGCCCGCCGGAGTATCGGTATAAATCAGCAGTGCCACATCCGTCAACCGATAAGTGGGGCTAAAACGATTGGAAGGCGTATACACCACCCCATCGCGGCGGCGAGCTTTCACGTAAGTTGCGCCCGCATTGCTGGACGTTGTTATTTTGTCCAAGAAAGTTTCAGCGCGTTTGGTATCGGTCACGCTCAGAGCAATGATAGGTTGCTGACCACTTTGGGCATCTGCCAGAATGATCGCCCCGCTATCGCCCAACCACGAGCGAAACACGCGCCGGAAAGTGCTGCCCGGTTCAATTTGGGCGGCAGCATCATTTAATACCGTGCTAAGATTAACATCCCCTGCACCCGGCATCACCGTCGCTATCCGCCCAAACACACCATCCAATGTCTCCACATAGCCGGCATCCGTGCGGAACGCCACAAACATCTGCACATCGTCAGCAACATAATCCGCCAGCATCGTCAAATCGCCCGGCGTGGCGGCACGAATTGGCACTATGCCAAGACTCAAGAGCAAACACACTATAATGAGCAGCAGTAATTTTTTCATGGGGCTAATTCTCCGGCATGAACGAAGGACGTTCTGAATATAGGGTCAGCGTCAGGCGGGCGATGCCCAAGCCATCCTCTTGAACAACCGTGCTGACGGTGGCACTTTCGATAAGCCCTGCCACGCGCAGGATATTGCCCACATCGCGTAAGGCGCTGCGCGGCAGCGTATTTTCGCGCACACTCTTAGCAATCAAATTGCCAATCGGCGCAAATGTCACATAACCAACATTCTGGCTGCCGGGCAGGAAATATGCTGATGCCGCTTTAAATTCGGGTGTATCCGTCAAATTCTGGTCGGCATTCACGGCGCTTTCCACTGCTGGACGTGTACCCAGCGCAAACACATCCCTATCGGCAGCGACCATAAAATCGAGCAAGGTGGCATCAGCACGCAGCGCCTGACTGATAAGCGGTGCCACCAATGCTGCCCCAGCGTCACCATACGCTTCAATTTCATAGCCTGTATCATAGGCTTCAGAAGCGGCGATGAGGGCATCTAAGAGCATTTGGGCGCCTTCGGTATCACTACTCTGGAACAACAATGCCATATCCGGCACGAAAGGCGTGGGCAGCGCGAAGCGGCGCGGCGCGGGCAAAACGCGCAAATACATCGCCGCGTCACCATCCAAAACAGGCAGCACATCGCGTTCCAAACTTAAGCCGGTCAAACCCGCGAAACTGACGTTAAAAATCGCCAGCAAACTGCCGGGCGTAATCAGGTCGAGCGCCGCTTCTTCTTCGCGTCGCAGTGTGCCTTCTGGCAAGCCGAGCAGATTGGAAAAACCGCCATTCTGCGCGATGAACTCGCCAAGCCCGCGAATATTATCCAAACCTGATTGCGTCACTGCGCCAAAATCAGAACTTTGCAGCACAAATGCCGCATCTGCCGGCATACGCTGCGCGAAATCAAAATCTACTGCGCCGGGGATGACAGTATTCAGCCCTAACTCAGATAATCCGGCAAGGTCGGTGCGCGTCGCAATGTCCATGACAAGGGTGGTATCATCCAATATCGTAAAGCCCCACACCTGCGAACCCGTCGCCGCATTAAAGGCAGCTAAACCGGGCGTGGTGGTCTGCCCCATCATTTCGCTTAGAGCAGCATTGAATTCGAGCAATTGCGGAGTATTCACATAAACGAGGGCGTTATAGGTGCTTTCCGGCAGTCGGGCAACACTCTCAACAAAATCCGCACTCTTAGATAGCGGCGCTTTGACCGCATTGAATGGAAACGAGTTGACATCCGTCCCTAAGAACACCACGTCGTCGCCGACAGCCAATGAGGTATCGTCCGGCGAATCGGCGGTATATAGCGTGAAATCGCCGCGTTCAGAAACATCATAGGCGCGTGCAAGATTATTTTCTTCCAGAACAGCATCAATCGTCTTAAGTGCGGCGGCTTTATCCGTCACGCTGGCAGCAATAAAGCCCGGAAACTGCCCGGTTGACATTATCTCTTCGGCATCCAGCGCAAAGCCGATTGCCAACGTATCGCCTAACCAAGGGCGTACCCCATCTTCAAAAGTGGTGTTGGCAAGGTCTTCGGTGAGCCTTTCCAAAAGCTGCGGAATTGCAGGGACTTCGGTATCGGGGGAGAGCATTGTGGCGGCTTGCTGCCATAGGGCATCTAACTCAGCCAAATACGGTTCATCCGTGCGGATAGCGGCGAAGAACAACACCTCTTCGCCATAATAAGCGGCTAATGCCGTCAAATCATCGGCTGAAATGGCATTAACACCCAAACTGGTCAACAGCAATAGACCAATCAGCAATAACAATTTTCGCATTCTTAGCCCTTTCACAAACAGGAATAATGCCCGGTGAGGGGGGCAATCGTCGTTAATTCTTATTCTATTATGCCGAATATTAGGGTTTGGGAATAGTGAATTTCGTTTAAGGAGTGTGGGGAAATGGCTTGATGTTGAAGTAGCCCTCACCCTAAATCCCTCTCCCGAAGGAGAGGGACTTCACAGCCTACTCGTTTTTCACTCCCTTCTCCTATGGGAGAAGGGCAGGGGATGAGGGCTGAATGGTTAAAAATTACCGCGCCAACGTCAGCACCAACCGCGTCAGTGTATCGCCACTCCCTAATACGCTGCTGCTGATAGAGATACTGGATACCAAATCATAAGCGAAGCGAATCATCTCGAAACCTTCTGCCATGCTGTTATCGCTACTAGAGGGTCCTGCTACGGTCAGTGCCAAGGTAGCAACCGCCACTATATCGCCGACGAAGGCATTATCCGTGTAGAGAACAGCACCGCTGTTGGGCAGCAAATAGGCGGCAGCTTCTTGGAAGGCGGCGGCAGTATCTAAGCCCGCATAATCGCCGCTGAAAATCTGCTCGGCTAACAGGCGGGTCGCCACCACGAACAAGTTATCATTTGCGCCAATCACAATCTGGACAGGCACATCAGGATTTTCAACTTGTCCCGTCAGGACAACGGCATTCACGCCATTGATAACTTCGTTGCTCACAGTCATTTCTGCGCTATCGGCTTGATTGCTAAGGATACGCCCTACAGCTTCAACAACAGCGGCGGGACGGTCTGAGCCATCGGTTTCCACCAAGATGCCGAAAGACAGCGGCAGTTCTTCTACTGTGCCGGTCATCATCGCGCCCAATAAACTAGGAACATCGGTATCCATGATAAGGGCAGCATCACCACCCATCCAGCTTAAAAGGTCATCTTCCAAATCCAACCCGGTTAAGCCATTGAACAAGTTGCTGATTTGTTCAACGCTCATGGGATTATCGCTCTCTTGGCTGGCAGTTGCCGCCAATTCTAGCCCGGTGTTGAAACTACCCGCTAAATTGGTTACATGGATGACATAGGATGTTTCGGCGGGGATGAAGCGGGCAAATGCCGCGTCAACCGGGGCAAAGGTGGGTGTAATACCCGGCACATTCGGGCTGAGAACATCAATCGTCAGGCTGCGTCCATCCAACACGGTGAAGCCCAACGCGGTCGGGGACAAACTCGCAAAATCAACGTTCAACGTTTCAAACGGATTTTGCCCCAAACCAGACGGCATATTGTCTTCGGCGGCGCTGGCGAAAACTGCCGAATTGACATACACAAAAATGTTGTAGCTATCGGCGGGCATTTTGGCAAGGGTGCTGGTGAATGCTGGATTGCTGTCTAAGCCCCCGGCTGAAATTTCCGACCCGTTGCTGAAAATAACGACTTCGTTGTTGAATGCCAACAAACCATCGCCTTCGGGGTCGCTATAAATCGTAAAATTGTCGGCTGTAATCGGAGTGATGGCAGCTAATTCGGGCGATTGTTCTTTCAAGAACGCTTCAAAAGCGGCTTTGTCTTGGAGAGTGACGGCGATATAGCTGATGGCATCGTCATCGTTGGTGGTATCATCATCTATTGAAACGACAGCATTGGTCACGCCAACTGCCGCATAATCGCCTAACCATTGGCGAATGCCTTCATACGTGACGCCCGGCGGCAAGCTGCCCAATAAGGCTTGGCGCAGCGTAATCGGCGGTACTTGGGCGCGGATTTCTTCTGGCAGTTTGTTCAGAATCGCTGCCAGCACGCCATCTAAGGTTTCCAGATAACCATCATCAATTCGCAAGCCTATATACGCATCGCTGTCGGCAGGCATATAGCGTGCCAACTGCGTCGGGTCAAACGCTTGTGCCTGCGCGGTGAGGGCAGTCAACGAGATAAGCAATAACACCATGAGGATAAGTAGACGTTTCAAGACGACATCTCCTGTCTATTACGAGCAAAATTAAAACCATTACTGTTGCTAGTATACGTGAAGAAGATGGGGCGCGTTGCATTAAGAAATGAAACGTTGGTTAACCAACGGTGAATTTTTTCACATTTTATATTTTTAGCGATGGGCTGCTGCAAAAAATCAGCGGGCAAGCGGTGGGTTTTACGGCGCTCTAAAGAGGGGTATGGCGGTATAATTTTATAAATGGGAAAGCTAATGTTCTTTGCCGCGCTTATGATATATCGTCACTTTCATCATTGGTGGGTGGCATTAATGTATCCACAATACGCCGGATTTCCTCTGCACTGATATCAGACTGCTTCGTTTTGGAATAAACTCTCAACAGGAACACACTGTCGGCTACCTGTATATAATAAATCGCCCGAAAGCCGCCACTCTTGCCCCGTTGAGCCGATGGATTTGGTAGCCGAACTTTATAAACATCATGCCCTACGCCGGGAATTTTGTCGCCGGGGCGCTCATCGTTTTCTAGCTGGTCAAGCAGCTTGCGAAGTTGGTTGGTCACTGCTGGATACTTGCGTTTGAGCAACCGCACATCTTTCTGTGCTTCGGATGAGATATTAACGCTAGTCGGCATCCTGCCCCATTTCGTTATCCAGTTCATCCAAGAATTCTCGTGCGGGGCGATAATCCCCGGCAATGACCTGCTCCAAACTGCGCTTCAAGCCAGCGAGCAGTTCTTCCTGAGTCGGTTCGTCAAAGTAATCTGCCAGCACATCGCTCACCACCTCATCGAATGGTACTTGACGATTTTTTGACTCCCGTTGCAGGTATGCCAAAACCTCATCGGATAGCTTCAACTTTACATCTACAGTGGTCATGTCGTCTTACCTTCGCGTTTTCTGATATTGTACATCATCATCGTTTTCAGGTGTTTGCTCTTAGCCGCCAAAATCAGCGGGCAAGCGGTGGGTTTTACGGCGCTCTAAAGAGGGGTATGGCGGTATAATAAATAGAGTGAGAGTAGCTCATGCATGTTCGCATTCATAGGATGGTTGATTATGAAACAGAGTTACTTGTGGCTAACATTTACAATGTGTTTTTTGATGCTGGTTAACAGTAGCATCATTCAAGCACAGACTTCGGTTAGGGTTGCTGCCACCGTTTGGAGTCCTGATGGCAGTCGCATTGCCATTGCGGAACAAGGTACAGGAGGTATTCTGCGAATATGGAACGTTTCTGGACCGACACCTGTAGTACAAATCTCAATTCCGAATGTTTTTGCCCAATATGTTCACTGGAAACCAGATGGTAAACGAATACTCACTGGTCTCAAAAATGGTATACAGGTGTGGAATG
>JALHOR010000181.1 GCA_022842885.1 Anaerolineae bacterium | reverse complement strand
AATTAAGTTACTTTCGTATTGGGTGGGATTGGTTAATTTCAGAATTTAGCCAAGGACGACCTTGGCCTCTTATCTCCACTCTTTATTCATGAAAAACGTTGGTTGATAAGAACAGCTAATAGCCAAAATTAACATACTGGAGAACAACACATATGGGTATGATGATGGACGGGGGTCGCCGTTTTCTCGACCAAGAAACTTCAAAACCCAAAAATCCGCTGGTCACGCTGTCGCGGTTCGGCACCTACTTCGCGCCGTATCGCGGTCTGGTACTCATCGTTGCGCTACTGGTCTTGGTATCGGTCTGGTCGCAAGTGACCGCGCCGGATGTCTTGGGGCAAGTCTTCGATTGTTATCTTACGCCATCGCCGCTGCGCCCCGATGCCTGTTGGTATACGACGGTTTCACCGGAATGGTACGGCGTAGATGCTGGCAGTCCGGCAATTGTGGCAGAACGGTTGGCTGGCACGGCGCAATTGGTATTGCTGCTATTGGGTTTATTTGTCCTGAACGCTGTGCTGACAGGGTTGGCATTTCATACCCTGCGTCGGGCGGGTCAAAATGTGGTTCGCACGCTGCAACGCGAATTATTTGAACAAATTCATCGCCTCTCGTTGGGGTACTACAGCCGCAAAGAAACAGGCGATGTGATGAGCCGCGTCACCAATGATATTGATACGATTCAGCAGGCGCTCAACTTTGCCTTGTTGAATGTCATCAGCGGCGGTCTGACGGTCATCTGGATTGTGATTAAAATGCTGCAAACCAGCGTGCCATATGCCTTGTTATCCTTGGCAATTTTGCCCGTGATGCTGGCAACCACTTGGTATTTTTCCGGGCAAGCCCGCAAAGCCTTCCGGCAAGCCCGTAAAGAACTGGGGTCGGTGAATGCCGATTTGCAAGAGAGCATCGCCGGGGCGCGTGAAGTGCAAGCCTTCAACCGCGAAGAAGAGAGCATCGCCCAATTCCAAGAAGCGAATGCGGCGAATCGTCGCGCCAATATCCGCGCGGCGATGTTCACCAGTGCGCTGACCCCGGTGCTAGAAGCGTTGGGGTATGTGTCGCTGGCGATTGTGGTGGTGGTCGGTGGCTTGGCAGTATTGGGCAGATTGGACTTTTTGCCCGCTGGCACAGTCACGATTGGCATGGTGTTCGCCTTTATCCAATATTCGCAACGTGCCAACCAACCTGTGCAGCAAATCGCGTTGTTGTGGACGAATATCCAAAGCGGCATCGCGGGCGGGGAACGCATTTTTACGCTGTTGGATGAAAAACCGGAAATTCTGGATGCACCCAATGCCATTACTATGCCCGCTATCAAAGGCGAAGTGGTGTTTGAGGATGCCACCGCTGAATATGTGAAGGGTGAACCGGTCTTGAATGGCGTCAACTTTACTGCCACCACCGGACAAATGATAGCGATTGTGGGACCAACGGGTGCCGGCAAAACGACGATTATCAATCTCATTCCGCGCTTCTATGATGTCACGGGCGGCAGCGTCAAAATTGATGGGGTGGATGTTCGCAGCGTGACGCAAGCCAGTTTGCGTTCCCAAATTGGGATTGTGCTGCAAGACACTTTCTTGTTCAGCACGACCGTCATGGACAATATTCGTTATGGCAAGCCCGATGCCAGCGATGAGGATGTGATTGCTGCGGCTAAGATGGTGGCAGCACATGAGTTTATCGAGCGCCTGTCCGAAGGCTACCAGACCGTATTGGGAGAACGCGGCAGCGGCTTAAGCCAAGGGCAGCGCCAATTGATAGCCATTGCTCGTGTCGCGCTGATGAATCCGCGCATCTTGATTTTGGATGAAGCCACATCCAGCGTGGATACCCGCACAGAGCGCGTGATTCAAGCGGCGTTTGAGAAATTGTTGGCAGGGCGCACCAGTTTCGTGATTGCTCACCGCCTAAGCACCATTCGCAACGCTGACCAAGTGTTTATGCTGAAAGCCGGGGAAATTATCGAGCGCGGCACGCATAAATCATTGCTGGCACAACAAGGCGCTTATTATGACTTGTATATGAGCCAGTTCAAAGAGCAGGAAGACACCCCGGTGGAAGTATCGCCAGAGGCATTGCCGCAGCCCGCCGGGGATTAATGTTGCGCCCAAAATTCATGTAGCATCAGAACGCGAAGGAAAAACCCCCTTCGCGTTTTTTGCGTTTTCTGTCTTTGAGGTTGTTCATTATAATAAAGGCAAAGCACAGGAGAATAGCATATGGCAGACATATCTTTTGATGACCTGATTAAAGCCGCCCAAAAATTAACGCCACAGCAAAAACAACAACTTATCCTCAGTTTGCACGATGATTTTGAGGATTTTGAACCGACTCGTGAACAGTTAATCGCTGAATTAGACGCGCTGCGGGCAGCCGGGGCATTTGATGGTGTCGAGAGTTTGCGCGACGCCTATGCAACTCCTGCCCTCGAACATGTGACGGATGACCAATTGTGATTTTTGGTCACGCATTCTATATAATTTAGCCTGTTCAAATCAATGAGGTGATATTCATGGCTATGGTTGCTTACGAACACGTCTTAGAAATGGCACGTCAATTAAAACCGGAAGAACAGCAAGCGTTAATCAAGGCATTGCAGCCCCAAACTGCCCTACCAATAAACCGAGAGTTGGTATTAGCAGAATTTGCGCGTCGTAAAGCGGCTGGATTGTTTGAAAATGCAGAGAGTTTGTATGGCAAGTTCGCCTACCCGCAAGTTGAGTTAACCGAAGAAGCCTTATTAGCCACTATCCGCGAATTTTCAACCGAATGGGAAGACGAACTAGATGAGTTTTACAGCGATAATATTTGAAGAGGTCTATGTTGCTGATACACATGCGCTCATCTGGTATCTAAAATCTGATAAAAAATTGAGCAAAATGGCGTCCTCAATATTTTCAGCCGCAACCCGCGCCGAAACTCAAATTGTTATTCCGACAATCGCACTAGCTGAGATGTATTTTGCCGACAAAAAATATACTTTGTTTACCGATTTCAAAGCGATATACACTCAAATCAGACAACAACCTTATTTTTTGTTACTCAATTTTGTGCCTGACGATATTCTTGATTTTGACCGTGATTCAGCTATCCCAGAGATGCATGACCGTATCATTGCCGGGGTGGCAAGGCGTATCGGCGCACCTTTGATTACTTCTGACCCGGTGATTGCGGCTTCTGGTATTGTGAGCGTGATATGGTAATTACTTCTATTAGTGCTGCGCTAATCGTGCCGGATGTAGGGCAACTGAATATGCGATGCTGTAATTGTGCTGCGTGCTACTTGCCATGTTGGGATTGCTTGTGCTGGAATCCGGGCGAAGGTATCTTTGTCCGCACCCGCAATTGCCACCCGTATACGATGCCCACGTTGAATCAAAACCGATGTAGGCTGCAATCCAATCACGATTTCTACAAATTTATCTTTTGGCAAGAGGGCAGCATCGGCACGTAGATAACTCCGTTGGGGCATTCCAGTCCAGTAGTTGGGCGTGACAGGCGATAACTGGCGATGAACAGCGCGGAGTTGCCCTTCGGTGATATACCGCACAACCCCTGTGGCATCTACATCTTCCAGATAAACAAAAAAAGCACAATCTTCTGTAGTACAAGCGATATGCAGCGTTACTACCGGATACCCGGTAATTTCTACGGGTGTTGCGAATGGCTCAGACGTATAGGTCAATAACTTCTCATCTTCTTTGGCGCGGTCACGATAAATCACGGGTTGTGCCATTTGGGTATTCCAGCGATTGGTGACGCCGGTAGTGGCATTAAAATTAACCGTATAGGTATCAACAGCATGACCATCAGATGGCAGTTCTGGTGCTAAACCATGATTGTTCTGGAAGTACCAAGTTTGTATCTCGGTATTCGGCAATGGGAAAGTATCCGTTTGCTGCCATGCCTCTGCGCCCATCGTGTAATAAAACAGCGTTTTGCCTTTGGGGGGTTGTTCCTGTTTCAGCGTTTGCTCAAAGAACTGCGCGACGGCTGCCCATTGTTGTTCATGTAATGGGTTAGGTTGAGCATTAGGTTTCTGGAATGGGCTGCCATGCCGGGTCATCTCGTGTTTCCATGTGCCGATAATGGCAATCTGTGGGTTGGGGAAGGTGTTATAGGTCTTGAGGGCAGATTCGGCAGAAGCACCATCCAGCCAGCTTCCCCACGAAAAATATGCCGCCTCGCTTTTTTCAATCCCTGCGCGGTGTGCTTGCACGCTGAAATCATCCATGATAAGACCCGTGCTGCCGAACATATCATCCCGGAACACGATATTCGAGAGCGCCTCATGCACGTTGGTATTTGCCTGATGCGCCTGTATCGCCTGCTTTAGCAGGGTTCTGCTGGTGCGGTCAGCATCCACCGGACGCACCCCTTTGATAAGTGGGCGTGCTAGCCATGGAAACAACGAAGAAGTCTGGTTGTTATCTAGCCGGGTATTACTGTCACTCCAAGCATTAATAAAGGCGGCATTAAATACACCGCCGGGCATGGCAATGTCGGTATAAATATCAAATTCGATTTCCTGCGGTACAACGGCTTTGATGCCTGTTATGCCTGTCGCAGGCAAGCGGGCGGCGGTTGCTCCTTCGTACGAGATGCCGATTGCACCGATACTGCCGCTGCACCAAGATTGTTGCAGCACCCATGCAGCAATTTCGCCATAGTCTAAAATTTCTTCTGGGGCAAAGGGGGTACGATTAACGCCCAAAGATGCCCCTGTACCACGCGCATCTACCATCACCATGGCAAATCCACGCGGTATCAGAAATTCTGTAATGGGTTCGCGCGGACCTATCGGTGCTTTGCCGGGTTGAGCCGGAACACGTAGTTCCATACTGCGCCAATACCGTGCCATCACCATAATGACAGGCAAGCGCGTGTCCGGCGGCAGATTAGCGGGCAGTAGCACATCAATGGCAATTTGTGTGTCATCGCGCATTGTTAAATACAATGATTGTGCGGCAATACCTTGATATTGCTTCTGTGGGGGATGGGCAAATAAATCGGTGATATTGGGTTTCAGTGTGGTGGTCATCTTGATTTTCTCCGTCTTAAAATTCATCTTCAATGCGTTGAATAGACTCATCCAGCCAACGCAAATATGTTTCTGCGCTCAATTCACCGAGGCGGCGGGTGATGTCCCACATGAGTCCATCCCGTTTCAGCGCCGGATTATGCTCCATACTTAGTGCGATACTCTGGCGTGTTTGTGTCTGATGCAACGTCAACAGGTGTTGATACAGCGCCCGTTGCAGCCTTAACTGGGTTAAAATGGTGGTCTTATCCAATTGGGCAGCAAAAAACAATTTGAGCAGCAGCGTATCTTTAGAGGGTTCAATTTCGGTCAGCGGTTGTTCCAGCCATACCCGTAATTTTTCGCGCCCTAACTCCGTGATGTGATAACGTCGCCTATCTGGGCGTGTGGTCTGTTCTTCAATTGTAGAGGTGACACATGCCTCTTTTTCCAGTTTTTCCAATGTGCGATAAATTTGGCTGGTTTGTGCGTGCCAAAAATGGGCGGTAGAACGCTCAATAAATTGTTTGAGTTCGTACCCCGTCATCGGCAGATAATTCAGTCCACCCAACAAAATGATGTCTAACACAGTGCCTCTTTGACCTTCCTGATATTCCACTAATCATATTCCACTTTGCATATATAACAAGTGGAAAAAAGATGAACATTTATTGGCTGATATTCATGTGATGGCAACCGAATGGGAAGAAGAACTTGATGCGTTGTACAGTGAGGATGTTGATTTTTGAACTACCGTAGCGAGGTAGTAAAAAATTAAATTCGGTCACAGTAGGGGAGGGTTTCTAAACCTTCCCCTACAAAAACACCTTTTCTGAATATGAGCCTAAAAAGTAACTACTCAGGTTGCCTTTAGCCCTCACCCTAAATCCCTCTCCCGTAGGAGAGGGACTTTAACCACCACGTTGGTTCTTATCTCCCCTTCTCCAGAAGGGGGCGGGGGATGAGGGCTGAGTAGTTACCTTAAAAATTCAATTCGGTCACAGTAGTGGAGCGCCTTGGTGCGCTCCTTCTGAGGCGGGAACTTCCAAAACCACTAATCGTTCTTAAGCTCGATATGATGCGTCTTGCCATGATGCTGCACTTTGAACGCCACGCGCCGCCAATGCGGGGGGAGTTTGGCATCGGTCGTAAAGCCATCGTTCGTCAATTGTAAGCCGCAAAAACCGAACACCACTGCTTGCCACACGCCGCCGCAACTTGCCGCATGAATGCCATCATGCACATTGCCTTTGTGGTCATCTAAATCAATCGTCGCAGCATAAATGAACAAATCATAGGCATCGGCGATGTGTCCCAAACGGGCGGCGACCCAAGCGTGCATCGAAGGACTCAGCGATGAGCCATGATCAACGATGTTGGAATACAATTGCCAGTTGCGCTCCAAAAAGGCTTTATCACCCAATTCATCCCCCAACAGCGCCATCAGCATGACGACATCAGCTTGTTTAATCACGCGGCTGCGTTGGGTTTTCTCATGCCCCATAATCCAATCCATGTTGGTGGTGCGCGGCGTGTAATCTTCTAGGTTAATCGGCTTAAGGCGCTGGAAGAAATTTTCAAATTGTTCAAAGACGCCGCCGCCTTCATCGCTCATCGGAATCCACATCTTGGCGGCGATGTCCTGCCATTTTGTCAAGCGTTCCGGTGTTAAATCGAGTGATTGCGTCAGCCGTTGGGCATCTGCTGGGCGTTGGCGCTGCAACCAGTCGTAGACCTGCTGCGCCTGCTGCAAATGCCAAATGGTCATGCGATTGGTGAAGACGCTGTTATCCACATTTTCGTGGTATTCATCGGGTCCAATTTGCATCTTCAGTTCATAGCGGCTTTTATCAGCGTTGTATTCAGCGCGGCTGCCCCAGAATTTTGCGGTATCCAGCACCATTTCTGCGCCATATTGGGCGAACCAGTCATCATCGCCTGTCCAGCGCCAGTACAGCAAAATCGCATAAGCAATATCGGTGCTGATGTGCTGTTCGTTATCGCCCGTCCAAATGCGGATTTTTTCCCCGGTGACCGGATGCGGATTTGTCCATTGCGGTGTAGTTTCTTCGCCTGTATCCGTGCTTTCCCAAGGATACATCGCACCTTCATAACCGTTTGCCTGCGCCTTGTTACGAGCGCCCGGCAAGTTATGATAACGATACATCAGCAGGCGTTTGGTCAGTTCTGGCTGCGAAAGCGTCATGGGCGGCAGCAAAAATAATTCGGTATCCCAGAATACATGCCCCTTATAACCGAAGCCGCTTAAGGTCTTGGCAGCGATGCTCACGCGCTCATCGTGCGTCGGTGTGGCAATCAAAAAATGATAAGTGCAGAAGCGGACTGCCCGTTGCGCCACTTCATCGCCTTCGAAGATCGGAAGAGC
>JALHOR010000180.1 GCA_022842885.1 Anaerolineae bacterium | reverse complement strand
AAAAACCGGGCGAAACACGCGGCAGCCAATACGACATGGTGTGCAATGGGCATGAAGTCGCCGGAGGCAGTATCCGTATTCATGACCGTGATTTGCAGGAAAAAATCTTCCCGTTGATTGGGCAAACGATGGAACATGCCCGCGAACAGTTTGGGCATATTCTGGAAGCATTTGAGTATGGTGTGCCACCGCATGGGGGCATCGCTTGGGGCATTGACCGGGTGACGGCGCTCTTAGCCGGTGAACCGAATATCCGCGAAGTCATTGCTTTCCCCAAGACACAAACAGGTGGTGATATTATGGCAGGGGCGCCATCGTTCGCAGAACCCGGTCAGCTAGAAGATTTGTTTATCCGGGTGGAACTACCGGAAGAAGAACCAGCCCAATCATAACATTTTGTGGCTTAATATTGCTGTAGATGAGCCGCCAAAACCCGCAAATGCCAACCCTGTGTTTTCACTCTCATTTGGCATTTTTGGTGCTTTGGCGGTTCTTAATATTTTTTACGACGTGCGAAGATTATTTGCTGTCGCGCAGCAAGTAGCCATGGACTAGACCACCTATCGCGCCACCTGCAAAAATACCCACAAAATACGGCAGCACATAACTCAAATCGCCAGCAGCTAAAGCCGGTCCCAGCGTGCGTGCCGGATTCAGCGATGCGCCTGTATAAACGCCACCCGCTAAAATACAGCCTGCCAAAGTTAAGCCAATCGCAATTGGCGCAATATTGCCAGCGCGTCCATAGACCGCGGCTTGATAAATCGTACTAACTAGAATAAAAGTTAAAAATGCTTCCATTAATGCCGCATTGCCCACATTGGCAACCGTTAAACTGCCCATGGTCTGCCCATAATTAAAGGGGTCAGGCAAAATCGCCACCAGTGCAAACGCCGCCACAATGCTGCCCACAAACTGTACGACCATATAAATCACGGCTTTGACTACATCAATTTTGCCACCCACCAACATTGCCAACGTGACCGCCGGATTAAAATGCCCGCCAGAAATCCCCCCATAGGCTGATGCCAATCCTACAAGAATCAAGCCATGCGCCAATGCCGGAATCACCACATTCGCATTGGTATTCGGGGTGGCGGTTACAGCGACAGCAAAAGCGCCGATAAACACCAGCGTAAATGTGCCTAAGAATTCGGCTAAATATGCCTGCATATCTTTATTCATGTGCATCTCCTGAGAGCTATCTAACGAAGTAAATTTCAACTGTAATTTTAGTTGATTTTTGCCTACCTATAGGCATCAGATAGTTGGTTTTTGGTTCGTAATGTGGCGAATCAATTCAGGCTTTACACTTGTTTTTAGGGCTGATATAGTTGGCACTATGCCTGCGGTGTGCGTGATGATGTGGAAACCATTTGGACCAATCTCACTCAAAGGGGAGCCAATTTGTGGTGCTGAGGGATGAACCTGCGTGGTTTATGCCGAACCATCAAAGCCGTTCCCACCTGCAACAAGCAGGACCTAAAAAAGTACCGTCACACGGCACAGGCAGGTCGGCATTATGTGAACAGCGCCTCCCCTATTATGGATGCGCTGTTTTTGATTCGGGTGGCTTCACTGATTGTAGTTTGCACCAAATACATTCACCATCAAACCACCCAACGTCGCCCGATTGGGGATAAGCACTTGAGCGCCCTCTTCGGTTTCATACGAGCGCAAATACTGATAATCAATCACACCGCGTTTGATGTTGGCAACCGGAATATCTTTGGCATATAACCCCAATTGGATAATCTGTTCCAGCGATAGCCCAGTGACGATATTATCGCTCAAATTTCCCCAAATTTCTGGCGAGCGAATAATCAACTGCGGAATCATGTCCAAATCCAATACTTTATCGCGGATTGCCAAAATTACTTCTTGCTGGCGTTCCCCACGTTGAATATCGCTAGACCCATGCCGGGTGCGGGCATAGCGTAAGGCATCATACCCATTGAGACTGTGCGGACCCGCTGGCAAATAGAAAGGGTCGTAACCATAGTACATATTGGGATACGTGCGGTCATTAATCGTCTCTGGATTATTGACATCAATGCCACCAATCACATCCACCATCGTAATCACCGCATCAAAATCCACCAACATAAAATCATGCACACGAATCCCCAAATTAAGCTGGACGGTTTGCATCAGCAGTTGCGGTCCGTAGCCGGGGCGCTGGCTTTCACCAAAGACCATCGGCGTATTCACGCGCTGAAGTTGGTTGTAGCCCGGAATTTGAACATATAAATCGCGGGGGATGCTCAAAATACCTAATGATTGAGTGATGGGGTCTAAACTGACCAACATCATCGAATCGGTGCGATAATTAAGCCCCGTTTCGCCGGGGCGACGGTCTAAGCCTGCCAGAATCATCGTAAAGCGCGTTTTGCCATCCCAAGGGACAAGCGCGATACTGCTGCCATCGGGCAGTACCAATGTATCCCCACTCACTGAACCCAATCCAGCAAAATCCTGATAGGCAACAACCGGCGTCGGCAAATCGGCAATAAAACTGGCGGTGGGCAAAATTTCTTGATTTCCTTGCGATGCCCGCACAAACAACAAGGTACTCACGCTGATAATCAAAATCACAGCGAACAGCGCCCCTGCCATAATGACCCACGCCCATTCTGAACTGCTCGGTTTGCCATTGGCATAACGCCGCTTTACTCGTTCTCTAGCAGCCGATTCGCGCAAAGGTGGGGGTGGCGGTGGATTTTGGCGCGAATAATGGCGGGTACTATACACAGGTGGGACGTTGGGCGCTGGCACAGACGGCTCATGCGGCACGGGTTTCTGACTTTGAATAGTCAGGTCGTTGTCTTCATCATAGAAATTTTGAGACATCGGTTCTACTATCACTCTGGATTATAATGAGATGGTTCATTGTGAAGTATATATGGGGTATGAAATGCGTCAATGGCGCTTAATCTACGATAGCCCTACAAGCGGGGCAATCAACATGGCATGCGATGAAGCCATTATGCTCTCCGTCGCTTCTGGTGAGATGCCGCCGACACTGCGTTTATATGCTTGGCAGCCATTTTGCTTATCTTTAGGGTATGGTCAGCGCATAGCTGATGCCGATTTAGAACGACTCCATACATATGGCTGGCACATTGTCCGGCGACCCACAGGCGGGCGAGCTATCTTGCACGGCGATGAACTTACCTATAGCGTTTCGCTGCCAGATACTCATGAACTCGCCTCCGGTGATGTGATAGAAAGTTATCGGCGCATCAGCCGTGCCTTGCTGCTGGCACTACAACACTTGGGTTTATCGCCCGAATCCGAAAAGCAAGAAAAAAGCAATCGCAGTGTGGGGGCTGTCTGTTTTGAAGTGCCATCTCATTATGAAATTACCGCACAAGGACGCAAATTAATTGGCAGCGCCCAATTGCGCCGCAAAAATGGCATTTTGCAGCATGGCTCATTCCCGTTATATGGCGATATTGCCCGCATTTGTGATGCGCTGTTTTATCCCGACGATGCTGCCCGTGATATGGCAAAACAACAAGTACGAGAACGCGCGACCACTTTAGAGGCAGTTTGCGGGCAAGACATTGGCTGGCAAACCGTCGCAGAAGCCTTTATAGCAGGCTTTGCAGAAACATTTGATTTGGAACTGCTGCCCGGTGACTTAACGCCACAAGAACAGCAGCACGCCGAAGAATTGGTTGAAACAGTCTATAACAATCCTGCTTGGACAAATAAACGCTAGGTTTGTGTGAAAGTAGATCGCTTATGAGTACGAAACAACTGCCTCTTTTCCCAGATACACCCACTAGCCCAGAAGATATTCGGCGGCAAACGCCACTAGGGGCAACCTTAACATTGTTTGCCCAGCATCTCATCAAAGAAGGCAAATCCGAGCATACTGTTAAAGCATTTTTGGCAGATATGGAACTGTTCACTGACCATACTCGCGCCACAACTCCGGTTGGTGATTACACAACGGGCATTTTAAACGAGTATTTGCATTGGATGGAGTATGAACGCGGTGTCTCATGCAGCCGCAAAACGTATGCCCGCCGTGTGACAACGCTGAAAGTTTATTTTAAGTGGCTGCACAACTTGGGCGCGATTCCATATGACCCGGCAAAATTAGTTGTGCAACGCTCGGGTCCTGCCCCTTTATCTGAGGCACTCACGCCCGAACAAATACAAGCCGCGCTGGATGCCGCACAACGCATGAAAAAAGGTGACGATACCGATTATCGCCCAGAATTATTGTTTCAGTTATTGCTGCAAACAGGCATCAAAAAAGGCGAAACGGGCAACTTGCTTCCGACAGATATTGACCGCAGCAATCCCAAACAACCGACGCTCTATATCCGCCACAAAACCAAAGATGTGTATAAAGAACGCCGCATTATATTAGACAGTGAATTTTTGACTCTGCTGGATTTGTATTTAGCCCAGTACCCCCCCAAAGAGGCAGTTTTTGGCTGTACCACGCGCAACCTAGAGTATATCCTCACCGATATTGGGCAAGCCGCCAATATCCCGTTTAAGCTGTCCTTTGAGGTTATGCGCTGGACATCTGCTGTGCGTGATTGGCGCATGGGGATTGAAGAAGAGGTTATCCGCGAAAAGTTGGGGTTAAGCAAAATTAGCTGGTACGAAACTGGCGCAAAAATCAAACGCTTGGTGGAGCAGCAAATTCAATTCAACGATGAAGAATAAGACTAGGGGATGTATTTTCGCTACATCCCCACAAATAATTGATTAGCCATTTAACGCATGGTGGGTTTGTAAACTGCGAACTTTGAGGGGTTTTTTGCGGCGCATTTTTATTCCCTGTAATGCTGCCATCGCGGCGCTGGTCGTCGTAATTAGCGGCACGCCCATCTGATACGCCATGCTGCGAATAATCGCCCCTTCTTCATGTGCTTGTCCACCCAATGGCGTATTGATAATCATCTGAATGGTGCCTTCGCGCAGCATATCCACCACATGCGGCGAGCCATCAGCAATTTTGTTGATGCGCTCTGTTGGCACCCCAAACCGATTAAACCAAGCAGCCGTGCCATCGGTTGCCAAAATCTTAAAGCCCATCTCGTGCAATTCACGGGCGATGCGCGTCATCGTCGCTTTGTCCATATCGTTGACGCTGATGCACACCGTGCCAACTTCAGGCAGTGGCATTCCAGCCGCGCCTTCGGCTTTGATAAACGCATGACCGAAAGTGCTGGCATGTCCCATCACTTCGCCCGTAGACCGCATTTCGGGTCCAAGGCGGGCATCCACACCGGGGAATTTCTGGAAGGGCAGCACGGCTTCTTTCACAAAGAAGCCATCTACTTTTGGTTCTTCCAGAAAACCCAAATCCACCAGCGTTTTGCCCATCGCAATTTGGGCAGCATAGCGGGCAAGCGGTTTGCCAGTGGCTTTACTGACGAATGGCACAGTCCGGCTAGCACGCGGGTTCACTTCCAACACATACACATCATCATTCATAATAGCGAATTGGATATTGAATAGTCCTTTAACTTGCATTGCCAAGCCAATCCGCTGCGTATAATCGCGGATAATATCCAGATGATACTGGCTGATTTTATAGGGGGGCAGCACACACGCTGAATCACCGCTGTGAACGCCGGCTTCTTCAATGTGCTGCATAATGCCGCCAACTACCACCCGTTCACCATCTGCCAGCGCATCCACATCCACTTCAAAGGCATCATCCAAAAATTTATCAATCAAGACCGGATGCCCGCCCCATTCGATATGATTGTCCAGCCAATTGAGCAGCGTATCATCGTCAAATACAATCGCCATGCCGCGCCCGCCCAAAACATAGCTCGGACGCACCAAGACCGGATAACCAATCGTTTGCGCCCGCTGCACTGCTTCCTCACGATTAACAGCAGTTGCCCCGGCAGGCTGCATAATATTCAAATCACGCATGAGGGCATTAAATCGTTGGCGGTCTTCGGCAAGGTCAATCATTTCAACACTTGTTCCGCGAATGGGTGCGCCCGCCGCATGGAGCGTGTGGGCAATATTGAGTGGCGTCTGCCCACCAAATTGTACCAACACCCCATCTGGCTTTTCGCAGTCAATGATATTGAGAACATCTTCGGCAGTCAGCGGCTCAAAATAGAGTCTATCGGCAGTATCATAATCCGTGCTGACCGTTTCAGGATTACAATTGACCATAATCGTTTCATAGCCCATCTCAGTCAGGGCAAAGCAAGCATGAACACAGCAGTAATCAAATTCGATGCCTTGCCCGATGCGATTAGGTCCACCGCCGAGAATCATCACTTTAGGTTTCGTCGTGGGGGCTGCTTCATTTTCAGCTTCGTAAGTCGAATAGAGATAAGGTGTATGTGCCTCAAATTCTGCGGCACAGGTATCCACGCGATAAAAATTGGCAATTACACCCAATGCCTTGCGCTGCGTCCGCACAGCAATTTCAGTTTCACCTGTCAGTTTGGCAATATAAGCATCACTAAAACCATACTGTTTGAGCTTCAAAAAATCGGCTTTATCCAAATCAGTGAGGTGTAGATTTTGATGCAAAATCGCCGCGTGGATGTGCATCATGTCCTGCATTTGCTGGACAAACCAAGGGTCGAACTGCGTTTCTTGAACGACCTGTTCTAATGTCATGCCATCCAATAATGCCGTTGCTACCTGAAAAAGCCGCTGTGCCGTTGGCACACGCAGCGCCGCCGGTGATGGCAGTGGTTCCGATTTGCTGCCGGGACCCGTGATGCCAATATCCAATGCCCGGACAGCTTTTTGCAATGCTTCTGGGAAAGTACGCCCAATTGCCATGACTTCGCCGACCGCTTTCATTTGCGGTCCCAAAATCTGGTCTACTCCGGCAAATTTACGAAAATCCCAACGCGGAATTTTCACCACGACGTAATCCAGCGATGGTTCAAAACTAGCAGGCGTGATACGGGTAATATCATTTGAGATTTCATCCAAGGTGAATCCTACCGCTACTAACGCGGCAATTTTGGCAATCGGGAATCCAGTGGCTTTGCTTGCCAATGCCGAGGAGCGCGACACACGCGGATTCATCTCGATGACAAAGACTTCGCCATCCGCCGGATTAATGGCAAATTGCACATTTGCGCCGCCTGTGGTGATACCGATGCGGTCAAAAATCATGCGCGACATATTGCGAAGTCGCTGTAATTCTTTATCGGTCAGCGTTTGAGCCGGCGCAACCGTGATACTATCGCCCGTATGGACACCCATTGGGTCAAGATTTTCAATCGAACACACCACGACAAAATTGCCTTTGGCATCGCGCATGAGTTCAAGTTCGTATTCTTTCCAACCCAAGAGACTTTTATCCAACAGCACTTGTTTGACGGGACTCAGGCGTAACCCTCGCGCAATAATCTCGCGCAATTCGGTTTCGTTATAAGCAATGCCGCCGCCGCTGCCC
>JALHOR010000179.1 GCA_022842885.1 Anaerolineae bacterium | reverse complement strand
TCTCGCGCGATCGATCTACCAAGACCTGAAACAAAATCAGTGGGATGTATTTCTGGATGTGAATACGATAGATAGCGGCGACTTTGACCGGATTATCCTCAACCAAATTGGCGCACGAGCGCATTTTGTGTTGCTCATATCACCGGGGTCATTGGTGCGCTGTGCTAATGCGGGTGATTGGGTGTTGCGTGAGATTGAAGAAGCTATCCGGCTAAATCGGAACATTGTGCCGATTGTGGACGAAGAAGCGAATTTTAATCAAGAACTCAGTTACTTACCCGAAAGATTGCGGCAAATTATCAGCAAAAAGAATGCGCTGCCACTACCCCATTTTTATTTTGACGCGGCGATGGCGATGCTCCGCACGCGCTTTCTCAAAACCCCTGAGTATATTCGCGTTGTGGCGACCCCCGATGATGAATTGGCGGAAATCCAGCGGCGGATGGCAGTCGTGGATTCGGCAACCCCTGTCAGCCCAATAGACAACGCCTTACAACAAGCAAGCCAATTTGCCGGACGCCAAAATCATGATTGGAGTCCATTTGTTACAACGTTTGCTGAATCCAAAATTCCAGAGATGTCCTTTTGCCTTGTGCCGATTGGCAGATTCAACATGGGCAGCAATGATGGTTATCATGCCAATGAACTGCCTGTTCACGAACAGGTAATTCACGAGCCGTACTGGATAGGACAATTTCCAGTCACCAATGCTGAATGGAAAATGGCGGTAACAGCCGGTGCCATCAAACCGCCCTATGATACGGGTAATGCACTCAAGTGGTATCATGACCCGGCGATGGCAAATGCACCTGTTGTGGGCATAGATTGGTTTATGGCACGGGATTTCGCTGCATGGCTCGGCTGTCGCTTGCCCACCGAAATTGAATGGGAATATGCGGCGCGAGGTGTTGCGAGTTTGACATATCCTTGGGGCGAAGAATGGAAACCGGAAATCCCGGTCTGGGGCAAAAATAGCAATAAACAACCAGCGTTAGTGAATTCCCGTGCTGAAGGCAAAAGTTGGGTAGAGGCGTGGCACATGATTGGCAATGTTTGGGAATGGACAAGTTCGCTCTATGAGCCATATCCGTACCAAGTCCAGGACAGGCGTGAACGCGATACAGGCGTAAATAATGAGATTGCGCGGGTGCTGCGTGGCGGTGCATGGGGCGGTGATTCATTTTATTTGCGTGGGGCGTGCCGCTTTGCTAATCCACCGCTGCTCAGAAACGATTTACGCGGCTTGCGCTGTGTACGTGCTTGAGTAAAACAATTAATCATTACACTGACGAACTTGAAATTAAGATTACAGAAAATATTAAGGTTCATTTATTTCTGGATTATCGTCATCTACTGTGTCCAAAATCTCGTGAATCCACTGGAGTATCGTTGCGATTTGTACATTATCTATAGCTGGCTTGGCATAAATATTGATAACCATAATACTTGTTGTTGTTTGTAGATAATAAATAACGCGAAAACCACCGCTTTTGCCACGTTGCATATCTTGGCTTGCAATACGTGCTTTATAAAGCACGTATTCGTCACTACCTTGTAATCTATCGCCGGGGGTTTCGCCTTTTTCTAGTAAAAGTGCGAAAGCATCAACATCTTCTTGAATATGGCGATATTTTTTTCGCAGTTCTTTGATAGAACGATAAAACCTCTCCGAAAAAGAAACCGTTATACTATTCATCTTCAGCGAGTCGCTTCCACATCGCTTCGCGGGTCATCACACGACCTGCCAAAATATCCCGAAAACCTTCTTTAAAACTGGTTTCGATGTCCTCATCAATCGCTTCGGTTTCATCTAAAATTGCTAAAATGAATGCTTCTGGCGTGGCATACCCTTTGCGCCGTGCCTGTTCAATCACGCGGTCAGCGATGGCATCCCGTAAAATCAATTCTGACATGCGATATTCCTTGTGCTGTTTATCATCATTGTACTGCGAGAGTCGTTCTAAGAGTAGCAAATAAAATGCACATTCCGGCAAAGTTCGTCCTAAAAATCGGCTATAATTTACATAGAAAATATCGTTTTGGAGGCACTCCCCCATGTCACAAATCACCATCGAATTACCCGACACCCTCATCGCACAGTTGCAGGCAGCGGCGCAACAGCAGCAGACACAGGTCAGCACCCTAGTTCAGGAAGCCGTCGAAGACTATTTGACTGATGATACTGACGATGATGAACCAGAATACGAAGATACGCCCGATGAAGAAATTCTGGCTGGGTTACGAGAAGCCTTAGAAGATGTGAAAGCTGGGCGACTTTATCCGGTACGCGAAGCCATAGCGGAAATTCGGCGTGAATTAGAAGAAGAGAAGAAAATCCATGCCGACTAGGGTTGAGTTATCAAAATATTTTCGCCGGGAATTAAAGCAATTAACGCGAAAATATCCTCTGACACTGCAAGAAGTAGAGTCGCTTTCTATCCAATTGGAAGCTAATGAACGCTCCGGCGACCAGTTGCAAGGGGTAGGCTATGAAACGTACAAAGTTCGCCTGAAAAATCCATCGGCAGGCAAAGGCAAAAGCGGCGGCTTCCGGGTGATTTATTATGTGCGGATTGCCGAGCATGTGATTTTGCTGACCATTTATTCAAAATCACAGCAGGCAGACATCAGCCCAGAGAAAATTCGGCAGATAATTGATGAGTATCTGGCACAAGATACTAACGAAAACGACGAATAATTCTCATCCCCAAGTTCGTTATTTTTCACTCCGGGCTAGGCACTGCTCTCACGCATGGCAAGCAGCGTCTCGGTCACAGTACGGCGCAAATCGTGTTCTTTGCCCACCGCCAGCGCCACTTGTAATGTCTCTGCCGAAAGCGATGCTTCCAACGTTTGGCGCAGCGGCAACAGCCAAAAATCACGCATGACCGGCGTTAATGCCGCTTGTGCATCTACCAAGCCCAATAATTCTGCCGCCCGATAATTATCCCCCGTGCCAGCGTACCACCCGGCAAACCCGATGAGCGCCATCAGTTGAACAGGCAATGTGTTTAAACTGCTGCCCAAATTCAAGCCTTCGTAAAAAGCCACCCGTGCATCATTCATGCGTGCCATCGAAAGATAAACCAAGCCTTGGTCATTGCGCGTATTGGCAGTGCCATAGCGATTATCCAATTCCCGGTATAAATCAAGGCACTGCCGCTGCAAATTGAGTGCCGCCGGAAAATCTTCGCGCAGAAATTCCATCAGCGCGATATTGAGCAGAATGCCAGCGTGCGTATTGCGATTATGCAACTGCTTCTCAATGCTCAGGCATTCGTCGAAGGCGGTGCGAGCGCGGGGAAAATCGCGTTTGTAGCCTGCCACCCGCCCCAAATGATTCAGCGTCGTCACCAACCCCGGCAAATAATCAATGCGGCGGCACAACGTTAAACTTTCTTCTAGGCGCGATTGTGCCTCATCATAATTGCCTTGCTGCCACGCCAACGTGCCTAACGCCGTCAGGCAGTCCACCTGCCCAATTTTATCCGCCAAGGTTTGATACAACTTGAGGCTGTCTTCAATGCTGGCACGCGCTTCGGCATATTTGCCTTGATTTTCATAGACGATGCCCAAGCCTTTGAGCGCGTCGGCTTCTCGCGGGCGCGTCCCCATACGGCGGGCAAACGTGAGCGCCGTATCATACGCATTGGTCGCCCGTTGATATTCACCCACAGCGGCACAAGCCGTACCCAACGCGGTTTGCAGCGTCACGCGCAGCGGATAATTGAGCGTGATGGGGAAATTGAGGGTCTGTTCGCAAATGCGGCGAGCCGTCTGATAATCGCCCACGTTGATAGCTTGGCGTGCCACATCTGCGGCACACCGAGCAGCATTTTCCAGCACGCCGGCAGAGAACCAATGGCGATACAACGCCACAAAATAATCGGCATCATTGGGATACAACACTTCAATCGCTTCTGCCACCTGCCGATGCAATTCTCGGATGCGGACGGGCAAAAGGTTGTGCAAGATGCCTTCGCGCATTTTATCGTGCGTAAAACGCCACGTTTGCTCATGGACTTCCAAAACAGCGGCATCAGCACAACGCAGCAACCACTTTTCATAATCGGGCGTTGCCGCCAAAAATTGCAGCATTTTGGGGTCAATCTCGCGCCCCATCGTGGCGGCAAGTTGCAAAATAGCGCGGTCATCTTCGCTCAGGCGGCGCAAACGGCGTTCTGCCAGCCGCAAAATACCACCCGCAAAAATCGTGTCGGGCAATAAAGCTGTCCCGACATCGGACAGGCGTTCCAGCCCTTTCGCCAGTTCGCGCAGCACTTCCACGATAAAATAAGCGTTGCCTTCCGTCTCTTTGTTCAAGCGTTCAATGACGCCCGGACGTTCTCCAGTGGGACCCAAGATGGCAGCCGTCAGCGCGGCAATATCTTCTTTTGCCAAACGCCGCAATAACATGACTTCCATATCGGGCAGTTTAGAGGTCAGGTACGGTTCTTCGTCATTACGGAAACTGCCAATGATGAGGATAGGCATCCGTTGTGCCGCCCGCGATAGATAGCGCAGCAGCGTTAAAGTTTCGCCCGCCCGATGCAAATCTTCCAGCAAAAAAACCAACGGTTGCGTCACGCGGCGGCAAATATCCACCAACGTCAGCCCAATGCGTTGTTGATTTTCTTCGCCTGTTAATTCTGGCACTTCCGGGATTTCACGCTCCAACAGGCGCTCAATATCCGGCACAACCTCACGCATGATGCCGGCTTCGGCATCTGTGAATGGGGTGAGCAGCGCCAAACGGCGCACAATATCACGCCACAGATGATACGGCGACCCGCCAGTGACTAACGACTGACCACGCATCACTGCGGCGCCCTTTATCAGCGCCCGTGTACGAAGTTCTTCCATCAGGCGACTTTTGCCCACGCCGCTTTCGCCACCCACCAGCCACGCCGAACCTTCGCCACGAATAGTATCTTCCAGCCGAATTTCAAGCTGGCGCAGTTCTAATTCACGCCCGACAAAGGCTGCCGATTGCAAAAAACTCTCGCGGATTTCTTGGTCTTCGGGCGGTGGGGGCATGGGAACAGCCGCATATAAATCCCGAATCACTTCCTGAGCATCTTGATAGCGTTCCGTTGGTTCTTTTTCCAACAAACGCTCAATGACTTCGATGAGATTGCCACCTGCCGCGCTCGTAAGCAGCGGTTCAATGGGCGGGAGTTTGGAAATGGTGCCAGAAATCATCATGCTGACACTGCGCGTCTCAAACGGGTGGCGTCCGGTAAAAAATTCATATGCCATTACGCCCACCGCATATAAATCGGACGCGGCTACTGCTGGACGCTCTAACAAAACTTCTGGCGCGATATAGGCAATTGACCCGGCAACTTGGGCGCTAAAATTGGCGCGAACCGCTAACCCAAAATCCAGCACTTTAACGCGCCCTTGTTTATCCACCAGCACATTGCCCGGCTTCAAATCCCGATGCACGATGTTCCGGCGATGCAGGTACACCAACGCCTGTAAAACCTGCACCAGCAGCACGATTTTATCTTTGCGGTCACGGCTGACCGCTGCATTTTCGATTGTTTGTACATCTTCCAGCAGTTCCATCGTAAAGAACGGCTGGCGATTTGCCTCAAACCCATAGTCCAAGACACTGATGATATTGGGATGCCGCAGCGATGACAGCGTGCGAAATTCTTGGGCGATCGCCATCTGGGCGGTGCTGTCGTTGGCAACATCAAAGCCATGCTGCAATTGGTGCAGCGGCACATGCACGCGCTTTAGCGCCACTTGGGTATCTGTCAGGCGGTCACGAGCGCGATAAACTGCCCCCATGCCACCTTGCCCAATAATTTCTATCAATTGATAGCGATTGCCAATGAGTTCTGTCATAACACAAATCAAGTTAGGAAGATAAAGTTACTCCTATGTTTAATCATAGCATAAGTATCGCAATTTGCCTGTAGTAAGTGACTTTTTCATACCAAATTTATCCAAAATGGCACTTTATGCTGCATCCGATAAGTTTCTAAATTTCACACTGTAGGGGAGGGTTTCTAAACCCTTCGCTACACAAACTCAAAATATTTATCGAACGAAACACTTACGCACAGCAAATGATCGCTGATCATCATCCTCAACGGTTACGAGACGCTAACAAATTTGACCTCTTGACACGTAAGCAATTGCTAATGTATACTCATATGCGTAAGCTATAGCTAATGTATATAGGTATTGCAATGCCTGCATCGTCCAAAACTACCCAGCACGCGGCGGCAGATGTGTTTACCGCCATTGCCCATCCGGTGCGGCGGCAAATTCTCGATATGCTGGTGCCGGGTGAGCAGAGCGTCGGACAATTGGCAGAGCCGTTTGTCGAAAGTCAGGCGATGACGCGCCCTGCTATCAGCCAGCATTTGGCTATCTTGCTGGAAAGTGGCTTGGTAGACCGCGAAAAACGCGGACGCGAACAGTATTATCGGCTGCGTCCCGAAAATCTGAACGACCTCCGCGATTGGCTGCGCCACTACGAGCATTTCTGGTCAGATAAGCTGGATGCGTTAGGCGATTATCTGAATCGGTTGGCACAAGAGGAGCAGACCCCCGATGAAACGTGATATTCGCATGGAACGGTTTTATCCGCACCCGCAGGCACTCGTCTGGAAGGCGCTAACGGACGGTAAATTGTTGGCGGAATGGTTCACGGAGAATACGTTTCAACCGGTGGTGGGGCATGAATTTTATTTTAAGACTGCCCCCGGTCCCGATTATGACGGCTTTTTGTACTGCCGGGTGACGTTGGTTGAGCCGCCGCAGCGCCTTTGTTACACGTTCAAAGGGGGGTGGATGCAATCCGAAACGTTGGTCACATGGACACTGACCGCCCACGACGGAGGCACGCATCTCCTGTTGGAACATACGGGCTTCACCGGATTAAGTGAGGTAGCACTCAGCAATATTCTCGAATCCGGTTGGGGAACCGCTTTAGACACCTTGCCGCGAGTGCTGGCAGAATCCATAGACGATGCAACCACAATTGAATAACAGGGACACCAATTTCCAGCGCATTGCCCTAAACGCTTTTTAGCCATGCAATGATCTATAAGGGATAGACGATTATGATTAACCGTATCCAAGTCACCACCGTCTTTGTGAAAGACCAAGATAAAGCGCGTGAATTTTATGTCCATAAAATGGGCTTAAAATCCAAGATTGATATGCCCGATTTTGGTTGGCTCGAAGTAATGCCCGATGGGGGCGAAACATCGCTGAGTTTAGCGAAGCCCTTCCCCGGTATGCCGGAGAGCGTCATCGGTGGTCCCAAAGGCATTATTTTTAATACAACGGACATCAAAGCCGATCATGCCCGGCTGAAAGCAGCGGGTGTTCAGTTTGTGCAAGAACCGACGCCGCAGCCTTGGGGCGGTATTGAAGCGCGATTTAGCGACCCCGATGGCAATGTCTTCAGTCTCGTAGAAC
>JALHOR010000178.1 GCA_022842885.1 Anaerolineae bacterium | reverse complement strand
GGCAGGGGCAGTCGGCGCATATGAGGGGCAACATTATCAACTAGGGGAAACCCTCAACAGTCCGCAGCCCATTTCACAACCACACCCACCGATTTTGATTGGTGGCATGGGCGAAAAGAAAACCATGCGCTTGATTGCCCATTATGGCGACGCTTGCAATTTCTTCGCGCAAGCGGGCGAAACAGCCATCCGGGAACGCTTAGATATTATTAAACGGAACTGTGATGAAATCGGACGCGATTATAACCGGATTGAACGCACGGCGTTAGACACGGTGCATCTGGCAGATGGCGCGATGACCGCCAAAGATGTGATTGCCCAGTGCCAGAATTTGGCGAATTGTGGCATCCAGCATGTGATTTTTAATATGCCCAACGTCCACGACATCACCCCACTAGAAATCTTCGCCAAAGAGATTATTCCGGCAGTCGCAGAATTTTAAGGGTTTTTGTAAGGTGCGTGAAAAGTAGCGAATGTTGACAGAATTTTTTGGAACATGCCCAAAACGCGGTAAAGTAAAGTCCTATCATGTTCATATGGAGTAATGGGTATGACCAACATAATGCTGGCAGCATTCGTCAAAGTGCCGTTTCAGTTTGAATTACGCGAAGTGCCAATTCCCCAAGTGAAAGAGGGATGGGCATTAATTAAGGTGCAGGCGTGCAGCATTTGTGGCACCGACCTGCATTATGCCAACCATCTTGCTACCGAGTGGCAAGGCTTTGGGCATGAAATCGCGGGCGTGGTGGTGGCAATCGGCGCAGGTGTTACCAACTTTAAAGAAGGCGATACGGTGGCATTGGAAAGCGGCTCATACTGCGGCGTGTGTGACCAATGCCGCAATGGGCGCGTGGATTTGTGTAACAAAGCGCCCAATTTCTGGCAAAATCCGACGATGGGATTTGCCCAATACATCTTAGCGCCCAAAGAATGCCTCGTAAAATTTGACCATTTATCGTTTGAAGAAGCGTGTTTGGCAGAGCCGATTGGTGTGGCGTTGGATATGACTTATGTTGCGGATATTGGCTTGGGCAATGAAGTGTTGGTATTGGGCTTGGGACCGTTGGGCTTGATGGCGATACCCTTGGCGAAGATGAAAGGCGCGTCACATATTTACGCGGTCAATCGCTCTGGGGGCAAACGTGCCGACGTTGCTAAAAAACTTGGCGCGGATACGGTCGTTACGGGCAAAGCACTCTCGGAGATTGCATTTCGCAAAGGCGGTGTTGACCGGGCGCTCGTTTCTGCACCGCCGCGCACGATTCAGGATGCGATTCCGGTGATGAATTATGGCGGTATCATCGCTTTTATCGGCATTGAGTTTGGCGCAGGTGCAAAAATTGAATTTGATGCCAACGATTTTCACTTCAAAAAATTACACTTGCGGGCATCGCACGCTGCCCCCGCTATTTATTTCCCGACAGTGCTAAAGCTCTTGCAGGATGGGCATTTGCATGGGCGCGATTTTATTTCGCATATCATGCCTTTAACGCAGATGGGTGAAGCGATGGCGATGATGCGCGACCAGCGTGAGGAAGTCGTCAAAATCGTAATTCAGCCTTGGGTATAAAAAATTTTGAACCACCGAGAAAAGCATTTGAACCACGAAATCACGAAGGACACGAAGAAAAGCATTTGAATCGCAAAGGCGCAAAGAACGCCAAGATAATTTTTGATATTTCATTTCGGCGTTTTTGGCGCTTTAGCGATTTATAAAACTATTCTTCCGGCACGCCCCACAGCGTTATGGCATTTGAACCATACGATGACGTTGCCAGCACGCGCCCATCTGGGCGAAATGCTAGAATGTAGGCGCTTATCTCAAATTTCGCTGCCAATTCGCCTGTAATAGCACTCCATAAGTATGTGGCGCTATGATTCGTACCGACGACCAATGTTCCATCAGGACTAAAGACAATTCCTCCGTTGATATCCCCTTGCTCATCAAAAGGAAGTAACTTTTCGCTGCCGTCACTTATTTTCAGAAGATGTAAATAATTTGATTCAGCAGGTGAGGAATATCCTAATGGCCAGTAATCAGTAGAATATCCAAGCACTTCCCCATCTGGGTTAAATGCAATTCCCATGATCTTACGTTGCTCATGAATAATTTTTTGTTCAGCTTTCTGGGCAATGTTGATGAGCATCACAAACGCTGCCTGTGTTTCGCGGATTTCGCCATTTGCTACCAGATATTTTGAGTCCGGGCTAAATATCAGAGAAGGTAGATACCAACTCATTACGAGTTCTGAATATTTTTGACTAAAAATTTCTGCTCCTGTTGCTAGTTCCAAAATCGTGATACTTACTTCTCGGTTTTGATTATCCCATGAGTATGGCGCGCGTGAGTATGCCGCGAGATATTGTCCATCTGGGCTAATAGTGACGTATTCGATACTTGATTTTAAAGTGGCACGATGTCTGGCTTCTAGGTGTTGAGCATCATATAAAACAATGTCGCCGCGCCAACTATATGTGATGAGCCATTTGCCATCCGAACTCCAATAGATATCTGAAATATTATCCGGCAACACTTTCAACAATTGATTGTGAGTGATATCCCATATTTCAAAGGGGTTTTTATAGCTAATTCCAATATCATAATCACTATTTAGCAGATTAATAGCTTCCACAGACAACCAACAATCGCAGTTTTGAACCATATCTGTTCTGGTGGTTATCATGAAAGCATCAAACATAAATTGCCAGATGCCTGTAGGACTGAAAGAAAATAAGCGTGTCCCATCTGATGACCACACTAAGTCGCCGGTGTCATAATTTAAGTTAATTAGTTCTTGTAAATCTCCGGCATTGTCGGGGGTAATGGGTGCTAATTTCTGTAAGGATTCTGGAGCAGGGATTTGGCGGGCATCAAGTGTAAACAGGATTTCATCATCTGCTACGACCTGTAGTTGATTCATTGTTTCATTCACGCGCAATGAGTCGCCTTGTTCTATATATTTTTCTATTTTTCTACCTCGGCAGGTAGTCTCATCCTGTTCACATTCAAAAAGTAAAATAGTATATTCTGAACCTACGTCTATATTGTAGTATTCACGTTGAGCAAGATGATAAATATGTCCGTCAAATTCGATGCTGCTGATGTGTTCTACACTCGGGTCCGGCATCCATGCTGACCAACTGCCGCATACGCTACAAACACAAGCTGGCAAGAGCAGCACAATGGCAATTATTTTGGATCGGGCAAATGCCACCAAAGCCAAGCCAATTACGGCAGGGATACCGATTATCAGCAACCCCATCATCAGATTGGGACTTGGGTTGCACTGTGCGATTAAGGTTGAGTAATCAACAAGGGTATTGGTATCATAATCGCATCGAGGCTGACCTGTTGTTAAGTAGCCATATATCACAAAACACATGATGAATGATGCTATCCCAACCCATACCATCTTATCAATCGGGCGGCGGGGTGATTTCTTCTTCTTTTCAGTCGTGTCCATGCTGCCTCTAAGATTTTCTGATGCTATCTTCCACAGTATAACATAAGATAACGACAGCTTGTGTAAATGTTTTCAGGCAACCTCACGACTCTGAAAATAGTGCTGGTGCTGAAATTTTCATTTTGAAACGATACTTAAATAGGATTTTTGGTATTGAGGAGAATGTTTAAAAACAGTATATCCTCAGCACTAAGCACTCGGAACTTAGCACTGTAAACGTATCGAAACGTTTCTTGAGTTTACTACCCACTTCTCAGACCGACTCGCGTTCCACCAATGGGCAATCAATCATGTGTTGGCAGGGTTCAATCATGCCTTGTTTGGCGGAGAGTAAATATTCGACTGCCCATTTGCCCATCGCATAATGCGGCAGTTGCACCGTCGTCAGCGCCGGATACACCCCTTGGGCAATATCCATCTGATTATCAAATCCCACCACTGCCACATCGTCTGGCACGCGCAGCCCCAAAGCTGATAATGCGCCGTATGCCGCGAGAGCCGTGCGGTCATTGCCACAAAATAGTGCCGTTGGGGGATTGGGTTGGCTCATCAGGTCATAGGCAAGGCGATAATTATCATGCGGTGTTTGCGGCGTGTAACGCAGCAAATCTTCATCGAAAGCGACCCCAAATTCTGCCAATGCCTGTTGATAGCCTTTCAATCGTCCTTGTGATGCAGGCAAAGGCGGGGGAACTTTATTCACGGTTTCCCCCAAGTTAATGAAGCCAATCCGCCGATGCCCGCGTGTGAGCAGGTGTTTGGTGGCAGCATAGCCTCCGGCAACTTCATCTGGCACAACCGATGCATACGCCCGGTCTGGCGAAAAACAATTCACTAGCACCACTGGCACTTGCGATGTTGGCGGTGGAATTTCGATGGGACGATGATACATGGCAGCATAAATAATGCCCTCCACCCGTCGTTCTAACAATACTTCCAACGAGGCTTCGGTCATCTGTTTATCATACCCCGCATTCACCACCAACATAACTTTGCCCTGTTTCCACAGTGCCTCTTGGGCACCACGAATGATATCCACCGCGTAGGGCGTCGTAATCACTTCATCGGTGAGCAAGCCAAAGCCGACCATATTAGAACTATCCGTCCGCATGTGGCGGGCGCTAAAGTTCGGGCGATAATTCAGGCGCTCCATAATGCCCAAGACTTTTTGGCGTGTGTCATCGCTGACGGAGGGATGTTGATTCAACACCCGCGAGACCGTGCCACGACTCACGCCTGCCAATTCAGCAATGTCTTCGATGGTGTATTTACGTTCCATGAATGGCTCAATATTCGATAATCGCGTCTAAAATAAGCCTTCATTAAACCACAGAGTTAAACATCCGAGAAGATACCACCAAAACATTGCAATTCTAAAAAAAGGGTGTTATAGTTTTTATGAGATCGTTCCCACAAATTTAATTCGGTTTATGGGATCGTTCCAATTATCACAATTACTCTTAAAAATCGGTGTTTTGTTTTTAAAGTTGTGCTGTGGGATCGTTCCAAAAATAATGGTTGCCCGAAGTAAATTTTATTGATGACCTCTTGGATAGTCCTTTATGATAACCCAAACAGCCCAAGTGCGGCAGCAATTTTCCAACGATTTTCACCGCCCCACCTATCATTTTTTGCCCCCGTCCAATTGGATGAATGACCCCAACGGTTTAATTCAGTGGCAGGGACGCTATCATCTGTTTTACCAGCATAATCCTGATTTGCCGATATGGGGCAATATGCACTGGGGACATGCCAGCAGCCCCGATTTGATTCATTGGACAGATTTGCCGATGGCGCTTGCCCCCACCCCCGGCGGCGTAGATGAAGCGGGTGTTTTTTCTGGTTGCGCGGTGAATCACAACGGTGTCCCGACGCTGATTTACACCGGGACACGCGGCAACCATTGCGAAATTCAGACGCAGTGCCTAGCAACGGGCAGCGCAGATCTGCTTACTTGGGAAAAATATGCCGGTAATCCGGTCTTATCTGCCATGCCCCCTATCACCCAACAAGACCGCGATTTTCGTGACCCTTACGTGTGGCAAGAGGGCGATATTTGGTACATGGTGTTAGGTTCGCGTATTGTGGGCAAGGGCGGCGCAGTCTTTTTGTATCGCTCTACTGATTTGCTTAGTTGGGAATATCTGCACCCGTTGTTGACGGATACTGGACAAAACCCGGATGGCATTTGGGAATGCCCCAACTTTTTCCGTTTGGGTGAGTATTGGGTGCTGATAATCTCTGGGCATTTGGGATCAGCAACCGGCGAAGTCGGCTATTTTGTTGGCACCTATGAAAATCTTCACTTTACGCCATTAACGCAAGGCGTGTTGGATAGAGGCTGTCTGTATGCCCCACTGACGTTTTTGAATGACCAAAACGAGCGCATTTTGTTCGGTTGGCTGCGTGAATGGCGCACCAATGATGAAATGCTAGGGGCGGGTTGGTCAGGGGTACAAGCAATTCCGCGCCTTTTATCGCTGGATCAGCAGCAGCGTTTATTGATGACACCTATTCCGGCATTAAACAGCCTGCACCACGACGCTCTATCGCTCGCCCAGAAAACCCTCACATCCCAAGTAGACTCCATTGCCATCACGGGTCACGCCTTGGATATTCAGGCTGATTTGACACTAGATGCCAATGGAACGTGTGCGCTACGCGTATTATGTGCGCCCGATGCCAGCGAATATCTGGAAGTTGCCTATGATATGGCACAGCAGCAGCTTACCGTGCGCCCGGTGCTGCCCAATATGGATGACCGTCTAATCGGGGCAAGGCGCGATATGCCGCACGCACTGCATCCTAATGAACCCCTTCAATTGCGAATTTTGGTAGATGGCTCGGTGATAGAAGTCATTGCGAATGAGCGTACCAGCATCACCAGCCGCTTTTATGCCACTCAGCCTAACGCCCAACTCCAGTACAGCGGCAGTCATGCTCGCCTAGACAAACTGGACATCTGGAATATGTCGTCAATCTGGTAATTTCACCAGTGTGAGTAGGGGAGGCAGTCCAGCCCATTTAGCGTGGATGTGTCTTGGTAACAACTTTTAAAAACGAATGAAGGTTATCTTATTTGGAGGTTTCTTATGCCTAAACTAACTCGGCGCGAATTGCTTAAACTCACGGCGCTTAGTGCGGCGGCAATGGGGGTTCAGCTTGTCCCAATCGTGCGGATTTTTGCCCAGGGCGATACGGTGACGCTGCGTTTCCAAGAGAATGAAGAACAATATGCCAATGTTGTGGCAGCATTTAAAGAAAAATTCCCCAACGTCAACGTAGAATTTGTGAACGTAACAGGCGTTGACCATGCCGAAATCGCCAGCAAAATTTTGGCGCAACTGGCAGCCGGACAACCTGTGGACATTGGGTATGCCGCGACAGAAGCGACCCAATTGTATGCCGGCGAAGGCTTGGCGCTGCCCCTCACCCAGCGCGTTATGGACTCGGCAGAAGAATTGGCGGAATACTTTGCCGATGTTAGCCCGGTGCTAACCGAAAGCATGATGTACGAAGGCGATTTGTATCAACTGCCGCGTGACTTCAACGCTGCCAATATGTATTTCAACACGGCGTTGCTGGCAGAAGCAGGCTTAGAAGTCCCCGCCGAAGATTGGACGCAAGAAGATTTCTTGGCATACGCCAAAGCCATGACGGGCATAGGCGGCGGTGATTCATTTGGTTACGGTTGGACGAACCGCTTATGGGGTAGCTGGACTCCTTGGTTCTTCGTCAATGATACCAATCTGCTGACGGAAGAACGCGCCCCCGGTGGCGAATGGATGTGGGAAAACTTCTATGCGGGTGATGCCAATGCCGAAGGACGTGGCGGCGGTTGGCGCTGGCCCACACCCCAAGCGAACAGCCCGGCAATGATTGAAGCGTTGGAATTTGTGGTCAATTTGACCAAAGAAGGCTTAACCCCGGTCGTAGAAATCGGCGGTGGTGGCACGTTGCAAGGCTTCTTCACCAGTGGCAAATTGGGCATGACTCCGGCGGGCGGTTTCTGGTCGGGTGGTTTGATTGAAGCGGGCATGGAAAAAGGCGGCTTCGATGTGCAGTTCTGGCCCCAATGGAAATCGCAACGGCATCAATTAGGCGTAGGCGCGGCGTGGATTTTG
>JALHOR010000177.1 GCA_022842885.1 Anaerolineae bacterium | reverse complement strand
GTCTCGTTTGAAAATCGCTATCGCTGCAAGGATGGCAGTTATCGCTGGATTTCGTGGCGCTCCGCCCCCGATTTGGAAAATGGTCTCATCCATTTTGTCGCCCGCGATGTGACCGAGCGTGTATCAGAACAAGAAGAACAATATGTGTTATACGAAATCTCAAGCCGCTTGACCGATGCCCAAACGCCGGAAGAAATTTATCAAGCGGTCTTGGCATATGGTCAGCCTGCCGGGGTGTTATGGGGCGGCTTGTTCTACTTTCAAGACCAAGATGAACAGGGCTATCCGTTATGGGCAGAAGCCGCCTATACGTGGCACAGCACCCATCCCGCGCCGATTGCCGCGGGGACAAAATTCTATCTGGCAGAGTATCCGTTCATGCGGACATGGTTCGCCGGACACGACACGCCGATTTTCTACGGCGATGTGAATACAAACGCGCAGATTGATGATAACAGCCGCCACATTTACCAAACCATCGGCATTGAATCCGGCGTGGTATTGATGCTGCAAGCACAAAATCGTTGGATAGGGTATCTCATTCTGGGTTGGGCGGATAATCATGCCTTCACAGAACAGGACAGCCGTATTCTGACGACAGTCATGCGCCAAGCGACCAGCGCCGTAGATGCGCTCCGGTCTGCGGAGATGACGCGCACGGCTCGCCGTCGGGCAGAAATTCTGGCGGACATCAACTCGGCGCTATCACAAGCCTCCACCGAAGACACTATTCTCGCGGCAATTGGCTTATATATCGAAGCCTATCAGCCTACCCAACTGAGCCTCATGTATGTGCAAACCAATACCGATGGCACTCCCGTCTCATTAACATCGGTCATGTCGCGCCGTAACGGTTTCACCGATCATGATGACCCACTGTTGGGCATTGAGTTTCAGCCGAGCGAATATCCATTGGGGCAATTCTTGTTAAGCTACCCCGATGAGTTAATTCTGGTAGAAAATTATGCTGAAGATGACCGCTTGGATGAAATTGTGCGGGCATTGGTGGAGCAGTTTGAGTATGTCAGTTTTGCGTCGCTGCCCTTACTCAGCAGTGGGCAATGGCAAGGGATTTTGCTTATCTCTTGGTCACAGACACACGCCTTCAGCGAAGAAGAAAGTTATATTCTGGCACAGTTGATAGACACCACTGCTGCCGTGGTTGCTACCCGCCGCGCTGCCTTGCTGACGGAAAAACGTGCTAATGAGCTAGAAGCTGTCGCCCGTGTGAGCGCCGCCACCACCACCATGCTCAATGTAGATGAGTTGCTTCAGACCGTTGTGGAATTGACGAAAGCCAGTTTTGAGTTGTACCACGCGCATATTTATTTGTTGAATGAAGATGACCAACGGTTGGTGCTGGCTGCGGGGGCTGGTGATCCGGGTGCCAGAATGAAAACCGCTGGACACAATATCCCCATGAATCATCCGTTCAGTATGGTTGCCCGTGCTGCCCGCACGCGCACCGGTATTTTGACCAACGATGTCACTTTAGCCGAAGCCTATTTACCGAATCCCCTGCTACCAGAAACACGCTCAGAAATGGCAATTCCCATGATTGTCGGGGATGAATTGATTGGCATCTTAGATGTGCAGTCCACGCAAATTAATCGGTTTGATAATAGCGATTTGCGCGTGAAAACCACCTTAGCCGACCAAGTGGCAGTGGCGGTGTTGAATGCGCGTGCCTTTGAACGGGAACGCCGCACGATTGAACGCCTACGCGAAGTGGATCGGCTGAAGCAAGAATTTTTAGCCAACATGAGCCATGAACTTCGCACGCCGTTGAACTCGATTATTGGCTATTCGGAAGTGCTGTTGGATGGTGTAGACGGTGATTTGAACGATGATGCGATGGAAGATGTCGAAGCAATTCACAACAGCGGTAAACATCTCCTCAGCCTTATCAACGAAATTCTGGATATGGCGAAGATTGAAGCGGGTCAGATGCAGTTAAATCTAAAAGATGTTAATCTGGCAGAATTCCTCCAAGAAGTGGTACGGAATAATCAGATTTTGCTGAAGGATAAACCTGTTGAGATGCGGTTTATCGAAGAAAATTCGTTGGTCAGTGCCGTCAGCGCCGATAAAATCCGCCTAAGCCAAGTTATGCTCAACCTATTGAGCAATGCCATCAAATTCACTGAACAGGGCAGCATCACCGTAAGTTATGGGATGCAAGATGAAAAACTGGCGTTTGTGCGCGTAACCGACACGGGCATCGGCATGAGAGACGGACACCTAGATATGATTTTTGAACGCTTCCGGCAGGTGGATGGCTCATCAACCCGTCGCGCCGGGGGAACGGGTTTGGGGTTAGCCATTACCCGCCAATTGATTGAGATGCATGGCGGCGAAATCTTTGTCGAAAGCGAAGAAGGCAAAGGCTCGTCATTCTGGTTTACACTGCCCATGAGCAAGACCACTGTTGTCAATGGCAATGGCAGCAGCCTGAAAGTGCCATCGGGCGATTAATGGTTCACCGATTTAGCTGGACGGTCAAAACAAGTGATTTTTCGTAGGGTCGAGGCATGCCTCGACCCTACAAACACCGCACTTTTCACACAATTAGGATATGAGACAATCTCTTTATAAGTTTTTGTGACGGACTACTACAAGTTTAGTTTAAAGACGCAACAAAGCCTAAGCTGTATCCTCACCTCTACTAGCAGTCTATAGCTAAGAGGTGGCTAATACTTCTTCGACGGCGTTACCTCTGAATTTTGTCAGCACCCCTTTATAGAGTCCGGTAATTAGCAGCAACCCCACCAAAATGATTGAAAAGCCAATCACTTGCCCACTTTCTAACGTTTCACCCAGAAAAATAGCCCCCCACACGCTGCTAAAAAATGGGATGATAAGCGTCACGCTGGCAGCAATCGTCGGACCCGCCGAAGCAATCAGGCGAAAATAGAGCAAGTAAGCAATTGCCGTTGACAGTGTAGCCAATCCCAACAATGCTAATAGAACATCTAGCGTCGGTTCAGTAGCGGGCGGATTCATGATGGCTAAGGGCAGTGCCACTACCCCGGCAGAGAGCAATTGCCCAATCGTTATCATCAGTGGATTGACGCCCACAAAGGTGATTTTGCTATAGACGCTGGCGACGCCATACGAACAGGCGGCTACCAACATCGCGCCGACTGCCAGCAACCCGGTGGTATCCAGTGCTAGCGGCGTCCAACCCACAATCACGCCAACACCGATAATGCCCAGAACTAGCCCTGCCAATTTTTCCCGCGTTAAGGGGTCTTTTAGCCACACCGCCGCCACTATCGCGCTAAATAATGGAGTCGTCGCGTTCAACATCGCGGCAAATGAGGTGGTCAACCGCAGTTGCGCCAACGCAATTAATGTAAAGGGAATCACATTGTTCAAAACACCTTGTATTAAATACTGCCGCCAGCGCCACCACTGCAAATCCCGCCGATTTAGCAATGCAAAAATAAACAGGATGCTGCCCGCTATCAGCACTCGTGTGACCACCAATGGGAAAGGACGCAAGACCGGCACTGCCACCCGCACAAATAAAAATGAAGCGCCCCACACTGCCGCCAGCAAAAATAATAAGATGACATCGCGCATTTTCATGGTCAAATCCCCTTGTGTTGAACGCTGTTTCATATACTTCAGTGTAGCTTTTTCGGCATATCGGCACACTCTGTTTCTGGGGGTATAATTCAGGCGAAAAAGTGCGTTTTTGTGAGCATGATTGTGTTATACTCGCTGCTTATTGGGCTAAAGTGTTATCCGTGTGGGGTGTTATGCCGACTTTGGAAGATAAAATCGGGCAGATGTTTCTGGTGGGGTTTGAAGGTTTAGAAGCGCCAGCGCATATTCTGGAGTGGTTAGCACAGGGGCGCATCGGCGGCGTGATTCTGTTCGCCCGCAATGTCCAAAGCCCAGAACAACTGGCACGATTAACCCAACAGTGTCATCAGGCGGCAAAAGCACCTATTTTGATTGGCATTGACCAAGAAGGCGGCGAAGTCGCCCGTTTACGCACTGGCTTCACCGAGAGTCCGGGGGCGATGGCGCTGAGTGCCGCCCATAACGGGGTTGAACTGGCAGAACGCATGTCGGCAGTGCTGGCAACCGAATTACGGGCATTGGGTATTAACTGGAATTATGCGCCTGTGTTGGATATTAGCTATAGTATCGAAAATCCAGCCGTCGGCACGCGCTCACCCGGCAGCGATGCCCAGCGCGTCAGTGCTATTGCAGCGGCTGAGGTACGTGGTTTTCAATCGGCGGGCATTGCGGCGTGTGGCAAACATTTTCCCGGCTTAGGGGCAACCCCCATTGATACCCATGTGGATTTACCGCGCCTGAATACCCCCGTTGAGCAATTGTTGGCGCATGACCTGCTGCCGTATCGGGCGGCAATTCAGGCAGGTGTTGCCAGCATCATGACGACGCATACCATTTATACAGAACTCGATACGCATTTTCCAGCAACCTTATCGCCCATCATCGTTCAAAAACTCCTGCGCGAAGAATTACAGTTTGAGGGTGTCGTCACGACGGATTGTATGGAGATGCACGCCATCAGCCAGCATTTTGGCACGCCGCAAGCCGCCGTCCATGCTGCCGCAGCCGGCATTGATTTAATTTTAGTGTCGCATACGCGCAGCACCCAAGCTGAAGCATATGATAAGTTATTGGAAGCCGTCAAAAATGGCATAATTCCGCTTGCCCGCGTTGAAGACGCCAATGAGCGCATTCAAAAATTAAAAGCGCAAGTGGCGATTACCGCAGCGCCCGATGTCAGCAACATTCGTAAGCCAGAACATGTGGCGGTGGCTGATGAGGCTGCCCGCGCTGGCACGATTTTAGTCAAGACCAATCCGCAGCTATTCCCACTCAAGCCGGATACACATTATAAAGTCGGCGTGATTGAATTTGCATCGTATCTAGAAAGTGGCATTCTGGAAGTAGGTGGACTCACCGGGTTTGCCCAATATATCAAAAAGCGCCTACCCACAGCCGCGACATTGGCGCTCAAAGCCAGTCACCCCACGCCGCTTTCATTGGAACAGGCAAACAAAATCGCCGCAGAAGCCCACCTACTGATTTTGGCGACGCGCAACGCCCATCTGATACCGGAAGAATTAGAAATTGCCCGCGAACTCATGACTATCGCACAGCATACGATTTTGGTGTGTTTACGCAATCCTTACGATGCCAGCGTGTTAGCAGAGGCGGATGTTATCCTATGTACCTGTGGCGGCAGCGCCCCATCTATTCAGGCGGCAGTGGATGCCTTATTCGGGGATTTTACGCCCACAGGGGTGTTGCCAGTCACCTTCGCTTAATCATCATGGCAGCGGTGTTTAGGTATATACCGTCCATTCGTGCTGACAATTGGTGCATTCGTAATAATGATTCACTTCCGTATCTGCCGCTGGCGAATACGGATTGCCATGCATCACAGCACTCCCCAAGAAATAAACAAAGCCTTTTTTCTTGCAATTTGGGCATTCAGCATCTTTTAACAGCGTGTGTTCGGAGTCTTTGCCTTCAAAGGACATCTCCACGCTCCTTAATCATGTATCATCCATTAGTTCGATTGTAACGCAGGTTGGAAACACTCTGCCATCTCCCAAATTCTAAATTCCGGGTTTGTGCTACACTATGAGTACATCAAACTGGGGCATGGTGATATGATTGTGGAACATCCACCTCTTTTACTAACTGCTACTTTTTTCGTTGGACGCCAACATGAGGTTGCAGATATTGTGGCGCGGTTGGAGCATCCCACTTGCCGTTTATTGTCCTTAGTGGGCATTGGTGGTGCCGGCAAAACCACCTTAGCACAAAGGGTTGCGAATAGTTTGCAATCCGCTTTCCCAGACGGCGTTTACTTCGTCGCATTACAATCACTGGATAACCCAGAGAACATCATCTCAACCTTAGCCGACGCGCTTAATTTTCGTTTTTTTGGCAGCGACACCCCACGCCAACAACTTTTGGGATTTTTGCAACACAAAACTTTGCTACTCCTAATGGATAATTTTGAGCATTTGTTGGCAGGGGTTGAAGTCGTCAGTGCCATTTTGCACATTGCCCCGCACGTCAAAATCTTAGTCACTTCGCGGGAACGCCTGAATTTGCAACAGGAATGGGTTTACGAAGTGCGCGGCTTAACCTTCCCCAACCCCGACGAACAGCTTGATTTAGCACCTTACAGCGCCATAACGTTGTTTGTACATCATGCTTGCCGCATCAAAGCCGATTTTGTGCCGGAAAAAGACCTTGCCACGATTGCCCAAATTTGTGCCTTGCTGGAAGGAATGCCACTAGCGATTGAATTGGTGGCGAATCGGATTCGGGTGCTATCTTGCGCCGAAATTTTGGATGAAATTCAGCAAGGACTCGATATTTTTGAGACAACTGCCCCGGATGTGCCTATACGGCATCGCAACATGCGGGCAGTTTTAGCGCATTCATGGAGCCTGCTGCCGCCCAACGAGCAGCATATTTTTATGGCTCTATCAGTGTTCCGGGGTGGCTTCGCACGGGAAGCGGCACAAGCTATCCGGGCATCGCTGGATAAATTGACCACGCTCATTGATAAATCGTGGTTGCATTATGACCCCAATAGCAAGCGTTACACCATCCATGAGCTCTTACGAAAATATGGTGAAGAACAACTGGCGCTTGCAGGCAAAACAGAAGCGGCACAACGTTTGCACAGCACCTATTATGCCAACTTTATGCAGGAACGGCTTATCCAAGTCAAAGGGCAGCGCCAAAGACCCGCTTTACAGGAGATTGAACACGATTTTGAGAATGTTCGTGCGGCTTTGTATTGGTTGGCGCAGCAGCGTGAGGTAGCGAGCATTGATAAGATGCTGGAAACGCTGTTTTTATTTTGCGATTTTAGGGGACGCTTCACCGAATGTCGCCGAATGCTAGAAGCTATCTTAGAGCATTTTGCACCGCAGGCGACGCCGGAACAGGAGTTGTTGTGGGCAATACTCAATATTTATCGGGTTGGCACCGTTGTGTATACCTATGAGCATCTTAAAAGCGAATTGCAACCATTACAAGAATATGTAACGATAGCTCATCGTTACCAACGCTGGCGTGATTTTGCGTGGGGCAACGGTATCATAGCGCGAATTTACCACTCAGATAAAGACACTTTTGCCCAAAGTATCGCATTATTTGAACGCAGTTTTATGATTTTTTCGGAACTTGAAGATGCTTATTATATCTGTGATGTGTTGGTCATAATGGCGCTGTGGCAACCGCATAAGCAATTTACGCTTTGTTTTCTGGAATATGCAGCGGAGATGCATCGCAAGCAAGGCAATCGGCATGGATTGGCATGGACATTAAGCCATCTGGCTAAGGAGACATTTGAGCAAGAGATGTCCCTGAGTTTGGCGAATGGCTATGCCGCCGAAGCCATGGCAATCCAGCGGGAAAATCAGGATAACTATGGCTTATGTTATAGTCTCTACCGAAGCAATCAACGTAATTTTGCATTCGGCACAAATTCTGGCGAATTCGGAATTCTCCGATAAGAATCCATAACCGGGGTGAATAGCATCTGCACCAGTAACCTCTGCCGCCGCCAACACCGATGGAA
>JALHOR010000176.1 GCA_022842885.1 Anaerolineae bacterium | reverse complement strand
AAGGTGTCGCGGCATCTAAACGCAGGTTTTTTTGCTCGGTCAAACCCTGTGTATTTTTACCTACCAACACGCCCAACACCAGTACATCATCCAGAAATTTTTGTACTTTGGCGGCATCCTCCAACCCAGAGGTGAAATCCGCCCATTGGTATTTGCTAATTCTTTCGGGAATAATCGGCAGCGTACCATCGTCACGTTTTTTCAGCAGCACCGGAATCACTTTTTTCCCGGCTTCCACAGCGGTCACAAATTCCCAATTGCAATACGGCGAGTCCAGCCAATTCTGCGTCAAACACAAGACAATCGCATCCGCCGCCAGAATTTGGTCGCGGAGTTGTTGCTCCCATGACTGCCCAGCTTGCAACCCATCATCAATCCAAGGTTCATGCCCGCCGCGTTTTAATACCGCGACCAATTGCAAGGTTTCTGTCTTGTCTTTGCGGGGATAGCTGATGAAAAGGCGCATGGTGGTTTATCCGTAGGTGGTTGGAATTTATGGAATTTATTGCATAAATCTTTTGCAGGGGTGAGACATGCCTCGCGCCTACCGAAGAATTCAAATTTTGGAATGGTTTCTAAATTTCTTTAATTATAACCTATTTCTATTTTCTAGCGTAGCAATCGGCACAAAGAAATTATTCCACCGCATACATGCCCGCCACACCCGCCCGATGTGCCATATTTTCGCGCAGGTCGGTACTATCGCTGAATTGGTCTATGCTGCCGATGCGCGTTTTTTCAGCGATGCGTTGCATATCGGGGTCGGTGATTTGGGCGATGAGTGCCTCGGCAAAATCGCCACCAAACATCACTTGGAACGGGCGATTGAAAAATGAAGTGGTGGTTTCGCGCATGGGTTTTGTCAAGTTGAGGGCGTTATGCAGCTTCGCCAATTGAACATACGCCGCGCTGAGGGCAGTTTCGCGCTGCTGCCAGGTGATGGCGTGCAATGTCGCTTGTAAATGGGGCGTCATCTGCGGCGCACACTGAAGCCGATTGAACGCCGTGCCGAACCATTTGGCGTAGGGCACATATTGTTTTTCCATCAAAAAGCACAACAACATCACATCGCGCACCAACCGCGCCCCAATTAGCGCCGAACCCGTTTCATCGCCAGTAAAGCCGGCACGCGGCATGAGGTGTTCTTCTTGGCTGATGCGCGTCCAGCCACACGCCAGCAAATACACCCAAACATCGTGCGGATACCACGCTAATTTTTCGCGGAGCGCGGTCAACTCCCCTACCCCATCATGATGCACCGCGCCGCTGGTCACCTCCAATAATTTTTGCATCGGGAAAGAGAGCCAGTCGGCAGGCGTTAGCGCAGCATTTACATCATACTGCAAAACATCCTGGGCAAATTGGCGCACGGTTTTGATGAATACATGATGCTTGATGGGTCTATTGGCTACGGGCGTCAATAAATCTATGCCATCGGGCGATAAACCGCTGTCATAATGCGTCGAATAGCCAGCAATTTCAAACGGCAATTCATCGCTCAACATAGCGCTAATCGCATCGCGTAAATGAAAGTGGCTTTCCAGCAAAAAGAGATGGACAGCGGGTCCCCAAAAATGATCAGTGGACATGTCGGTATCGTAGCCCAAAACATCGCTGCCGCTGCCCACATGCGCGGCAGCGTGCGGCAAATGGGGATAATGCTGGTCTAATAACGGGCGCACCGCCTCCTGATAAAAACGGCGGCTGAGTTCAATTCCGGGGATAAAAGGGGGCATACGATTAGCTCGATTTCGTGCAGTCAATTTGCATTGATTATAATGGCAGGTGATTTTTCACACGCCGCCAAACGCCATAAAGCCGCCATCCACCGGAACGACAATGCCCGTCACAAAGCGCGATGTATAATGGGCAAGGTATTATGCTTAACTGGAGAGTGTAAAATATGAGCATATATATTTCTGTTAAATGGATTGTAGATGGTCGAAAATTTACTCAGCTTGATAAATTCTTTAGTCTAATAATAGACAAAGGTGGGGAAGTACGACTAATACAAATTAATAACGAGGAAGAACAAGACCATATAACTGATTTGTATGGGATCAAACTACCGGATAGTATTGATATACAGCAAGTTATCGCAATCCCAAGGCATGAAATTGAGTTATTCGATTGGAAAACGATAGATGAACTGACATTTTCTACAGGAGTAGAGATTGAGATTGGAAGTAACTTCTATAGAAATTATTTTTATCGTAGTAGCAAAGTGAATAAATTCCAGAAAGAATTTGATATTTCGATTGATGAACTCCAATTGGGTGATAATATAAACATTATTTGTCTGCGACATGGTTGGACGAGTATAGGAGATATGCTTGACCTCTTGGAGCGAAACGAGCAGGGAATGATAGAAGTTGCAGGCAAGAAGTATTTTAAACGAATAATCGCTGCCTTAGTTGAAAAAGGTTACTTGAAACACGACGAATTCGATTGAGTAAACATTCTTTTTCTCACCTGTTTGCTCAACATGAATGAATATATGCCAAACTCATGCCTTGGCACAACACTCCGGTTGCGCCAGTCACTACCGCCACTTTGCCATCTAATCGAAATGTTTCTAATGCCTGCATGTGCGTATCCTTGCCCGTAATCCGCTAAAGCCAATGGAGAATATGCTACAATTATGACAGATAAGCATAGGAATAGACCATGATTCGCGCTGTCCAAAATCAATATCGCGGCATTCACGCGCATTTGCATAGTCTGTGGCAAGCCAATGGCACATGGCATCATTTTCATAATGTGTATATCACAGCATTGATGCAGGCGCTCAACGCCCAGTTACGCCAAATGCAGTATGTGGCAGAAATTGAAGATGCCTTACAAATCTGGCGGGAGGATGGCAGTATCACCCACTATCGCCCCGATGTGAGCATTTATGACTCTGTACCCACGCGCCCAAGTGGACAAAATCTCATCACGGAACAGATAACAACTGGCACCACTGTCTTAGCGATGCCCGACATGTTGGCAAACCCATATGCTGATGATAAGCCTTATCGCGCTATTGCCATTCGCCCTATCAACCCAGAAACAGGCACATCCAGCGACTTGGTAGCATGGTTGGAACTGCTCTCACCATCGAACAAAGGCAGTCATCAGCACGCCCGCGATTACCAGCGCAAACGCCTCGATATTTTGGAAAGTGGTGTTGTGTTTATCGAACTGGATTTTCTGCATGAATATCTACCCACATTTGAGCGCATTGTGCCATATGAGCGCCATTTACCGCACGCCCACCCCTATCGCATTGTGATTCTTGACCCGCGCCCCACTATCGAATCGGGTATGGTATACATGCATGAATTTGATGTGGATACACCGTTACCAACAATGATTATTCCGTTGAATGGTAGCGACATCCTAAAATTTGATTTTGACGCACCGTACCAAACCACCTTTGCCGCTAGTTTCTACGGCGATAAAGTGGATTATGGCGTGTTGCCCGTGAACTTCGCTGCTTACACCGAACCCGACCAAGCCCGCATTTTGACGCGCATGATAGCCGTTATCACAGCGTCACAACGCGGCATTGATTTGGAGCAAGTGCCGCAGCCGTTAGCGACACTGCCATTGGCGGAGGCACTGCAACAGGTTGAGGCACTACAGAACTAATAGACACAATTACCGTTTGTCCGGCTGCCAGCCCCGCCTTCTGAAATTCACGGATGAGTTGAGAGGTGGTGAGGAGCATGTTTATTCCTTATCCCCGCACTAGCACATCCCGATGAAATGCCTCCACCTGTTGTTTGCCGCGCGGCGTTAAAAAGATTTGCCCATCTTGATAGCTGACCCAATCTTGCGCCCGCAAACGTACCAAAATCCAATGCATCTGGCGCGGCGACCAGCGAAAATGCGCATAGAGCGTGTTTGCCGCCAATTCTTCAGCAGCTTCGGGCGTGCCTTCATGGTTATAGATATGCCCCAAGACAATCTGGTCATTAAATTGAATGCGCTGCGCCCGCCGCCGGATGAGGGTCGCAATCATGCCGTAACGCGGTGAAAACACCCACGTCGCCACAAATAACACGAACAACATGATAACCATTGACGCCGAAATCGAGACGTTCCAATCGGTGTAGCCGCCAATGCCAAATGTGGCATCCAAAAATTTCAACACATCGCTAATTTGTAAGATGCCCAACACATTCCCCCGCGAGACATCAAAGCCAGCATAAGCGCCGAATGCCCCAATCGTAGGTGCAATCAGCAGCATTTGCCCTAATTTATCAGTCAGCAAATATGCCGCCGCCGGAGGAATAATGAAAAATGCCACGACTAACACTGACCCCACCGCATCAAACGCACCTACAGCAACGAGACTCACCATAATCATGAGCGCATAATGCAATCTGCCGGGGCGAAATCCCAAACTCGCTGCCAATGCCGGGTCAAAGGTTGCCAATTTCAATTCTTTGTAAAACAACAGCACAAAGCCAATCGTAAGCAGCGTTAATATCAGCATAACGGTGATAGATTTTGGAAAAAAAACCAAGACAGGTTGGCGCTCTATCAATCCGGCTGACCATGCCTGCGCGGCGCTGTACGTGCCACAATTGGCGCAGACTTCTTCAAAAATGGCTTTGGCGTCACGCGGGCTGATGTCTTCGGCTTGGCAGTTGGTGCATTCGCGCTGCGTTTCTGCCAGCGGATGTTCCGGCGTAATCACAATTTCTTCGCAGTTGGCGTAACAATGGCTATTGGTATTGAGCGATGCCACGCCAATTTCGCCAATCATCACCGCGTCCGTGTCCAGATGAATATTGCCCGTGAAACGCGCCACCAAAATAATCGCAATCGCAAACAATAATGGGAACGCCAAACCCAAGGCAGCATCAGCTTTCACTAAGCCAGAGCGTTGAATCAATTCGGTTAGCACCACCGTCGCCACACCTGCCAGCGCCGCGCCGATAATCAATAAGGGCGATGATAAATCCGGCTCTAAACCAAAAATTAGCACCATCACCAAAAACGCCACCACAATGCCCAATAGCACCGTATGGCTGATGGCATCGCTGGTGAGTGACATGCCGCGCAGCAGCAAAAATGTTCCCAACAACGCGCCGCTAATGGCAATCAACGCCCCCAATAACGTCGCCACCGTGCGTGTATCGCCAAAAAAGAGATTGAGTTGGTCATAGCTGAACAATTTCAGCAGCAAATCTATGAGGAGTTGTTCGAGTGTATACATGGTTTTTCCCGATTTTTGAATGAACCGCAAAGAAAATCTTTTGAACCACAAAGAACACGAAGGACACAAAGAAAGAAATATCACTACAGAGCGCACTGACAACACAGTGTTTTAGCAAATCAGCAGATTAGCTATCAATTGCAAAATTCAGTTTTCATTGTACGTTGCCGCCAGAAACTAAAGTTTCCGGCTACCAAAAAGACAAGTCTGCTAAAGAGACTGTTCCAAAACGCTTGAAGCACAGTCACAAAAGGCGATGATGTATTTGGTTTTTACTCAGCACTCAGCACTTAGTCTCTAGCACTTATGAAAGATACACATCCCGCAGCAGCACGCCAATTAATGCCACGATGCCAATCATCGAGAAAATGCCACCAAACAAAATCGTGAGGCTGTAGAGTAAATCCAACGCCAAGACCGTGAGTTCCATACGGCAGCCCGCATCGCGTTCAACCGCCCAATTGCCCCGCTTACGAAAAATTTTAATGCCCAACCGTCGTTCAGTTCTGGCACGTAAACGCGGTTCAATCCGGGAAAAATACAACCAACCCCATAAAAAACTGGCTGCCAAAAACCCAAACAGTATCGGGAAAATAAAATATTCCGAGTCTATCAAACGGTCATTCATCTTTAAGCGACTCCTGAAATATCGTCAAAAGTTTGGGTGGCAAACCGCGCTTTATCGCCGCGTTGTTGCAGCAGCGTCCATACCATGCCCCGCCCCGGCGCAAAACAAATCGAGATAAAAACCAAAAGCGATGCCATCACAATCATCAACGGACCAGTAGGCATATTGACATCAATCGCGCTGATAATCGCGCCTGTTCCCCCAGCAAAAGCACCAAACACCGCCGATAAAATCATCATTTGCCCAAAGCGATGTGTCCATTGGCGGGCAGCGACAGCAGGCGCAATCAACATACCGACCATCAAAATCACGCCTGCCAATTGCAACCCCAACACAATCCCGGCAACGATTAACGTGGACAGCAGAATATCTAGTGTGCGCGTGGGGAAACCGTTTGCCAGCGCAAATTCCGCGTCAAACGTCAGCAGTTTCAATTCTTTCCATAATGCCGCAATGATGATAAATCCCACCAAGCCCGCACCGCTAATCAACAGCACATCGCTTTGGGTCATGGCGGCGGCTTGCCCAAAGATGAACTTGTTTAACCCGGCTTGGCTGGCATCCGGGCGTGATTGGATATACGACAAGAGTGCCAGCCCAAACGCAAACCACGCCGCCAGCACAATGCCCATTGCGGTATCTTGTTTGATGCGCGTGGTATTCGTGAGCAAGACAATAAATTGAATGCCCAACCAACTGGCGATGGCAGCACCCAAGAGTAACGCACCAATATCACGCCCGAAGAACAAGAATGCCACTGCCACGCCCGGTAACGCCGCATGAGACAAGGCATCCCCCATCAGGCTTTGCTTGCGGAGAACGACAAATGTCCCCAACACGCCGCTGACGACGCCCAACATCGCGCCGCCGAGTGTAACCACCGTCAGCGTATAATCAAAATTGACGCCAAACAGCGTCGTTGTCAGCAGCAAAAATGCCGCAAATAGCACCACTGTACCGATTAAAACAATCCAGAACTGCCGATTCGTGTGAGTCATCGTTATTTGCTTTTAGCTGGTCTTGGGCGACCACATCGGGTCGCCCCTACGAACAGATGGTTGTGTGTATGAACTTGGCAAAGGAATAATTTTTGGCTGATAGCTGACCGCTGAAAGCTAACTGCTTTTACTCAGTTCTCAGCACGTTGCCCTATTGTCTCTCTCGATAAGAATGAAGTCTGAATAAATTGGATGCCTGCTAATATTTGGGCAATGCGGCGCTCAGATAAAGTGCCAATGTAGGCACCCAATTGGGCTTTGGCAATGGTTGAAACTTTTGCCACTTCCACCACACTTTGGCGCGGCAAATTGGCTTCGCCATTTTCCAGCAGCACATTGCCCGGCAAGCTAACGCGGTGAAGATTGGTAGTCAGGGCGCAAGCAACCACTGTGGTGAGTGTCTGATTCAACTCGTTGGCTTGAATCACCACATGCGGGTGCGGAATGGCATTTTCGTCATCCTGCAACTGCACCCAAAAAATACCGCCCTGATGGATAAGCATGGTTTCAGCGACCTTCAATATTGTTTGGCTCATGTTCAGATTGAGTGAAAATACATCGTTGTGTAGGGGCGAGGCATGCCTCGCCCCTACGGAAAATTACTCGTTTTGAACTTGAGCGATTTTTTGTTATTGGCTGTGGCATATCGCCCTCTGCAACGGAGTAGTTTTTAGCCGATAGCTGACTGCTGTTCTTATCAACCAACGTTTTTCATGAATAAAGAGTGGAGATAAGAGGCCAAGGTCGTCCTTGGCTAAATTCTGAAATTAACCAATCCCACCCAATACGAAAGTAACTTAATTGCC
>JALHOR010000175.1 GCA_022842885.1 Anaerolineae bacterium | reverse complement strand
GCTCTTCCGATCTGTGCAGGATGCCTTTGGTCATAGCCGCCGCAATGCCCCGGATTTAGACGGTTTTTTTATTGATGTGCAAGCCGAAAATGGCACCATGACCGTACAACCGGGCAGTCCGGCAGGCTTCTGGCGGGAGATGCAGGTGCGCGGTGAACGAGTGGTGGCAAAATCGCTCGATGACCGGATTGGCTGCGTAGTTGCTATTGAAACCCTGCGGAAACTCAACAAAAAAGCGCCGAATGAAGTATATTTTGTGTTTACCGTACAGGAAGAAGTTGGAGTACGTGGCGCACAAGTGGCGGCATATGGCATTAACCCGGATGTGGGCATTGCTTTGGATGTGACCGCTACAGGCGATGAAATCAAAAATCGTAAAATGGTGACGAAATTGGGCGGTGGCGCAGCGATTAAAGTGCAGGATAGCAATTTGATTGTGCCACCTGCTATCAAAGATTGGATGATTGCCCGTGCCGAAGCCGATACGATTCCCTATCAACTGGAAATTCTGACCGGGGGTGGCACCGATGCCGGCGCGATTCAATTTGCCCGTGCTGGTGTCCCCAGCGGTTGCATCAGCATTCCCACACGCTTCTTACACACCACCAGCGAAACCGTTGATTTAAAAGATGTTCAAGCCTGTATTGATTTGCTCACCGGATTAGTGGCGAATCCGATTGATTTGTAGCTTCTCATCAGGTTGCTTTTAAAATCGTGTTTGAGCAACCTGATTTTAATCATCATAACAATTGGTGATACACCGCAAATGTTGCCTGCACAACTTTTTCCAACGAAAAATCTTGTTCAACCCTATGGCGTCCGTGCGAACCGAATTGCTGGCGCAGTGCTTTGTCTTGAAGCAGTGTTTGCAATGCCGTAATCAATGCCGCAGTATCGCCCGATGGAATGAGCAAGCCATTTTCGTTATGGCGCACAATGTCGCGGCAACCGGGCGTATCTGTCGTCACAATCGGACGCGCACACGCCGCCGCTTCAATCAGCACTTTTGGCACACCTTCGCCATAGGTCGAGGGCAAACACACGATATGCGCCATCGCAAATACTTGGGGCATATCGCTCCGATTGCCAAGCAGTTCGACTAAACCGGTTTGCTGCCATGCTTGTAACTGCGCTGTTGGCACGGCAGTGGGGCTGGTCGGTTCGGCATAGCCCGCAATGACAAATCGCGCTTGCCCCCTCAATTTTTCGGCGGCTTGCACAAATTCGCCCATGCCTTTTTGCCACATCAGCCGCCCGGCAAATAAAATCACAGGCAGACCATCGGCTTCCGGCTGCGGCGTAAAAATTTGGGTATCCACGCCGCTACCGCGAATCAGCACTGTCTTTTCTGATTGAATTACCCCCATGTGAATAAACCGCTGCTGGTCATCGGGGTTCTGGAAAATCATGCGCGTGTTTTGCCCAGACAAGGCGATTTTGAAAGCCGGTTTGACGATTTGCCGCAGCATTTTTTGTTTAGCACTCTCACCAATAAAGACATACCCCAAGCCACTCATGGCGCTCACAATGGCTGGAACGCCGGTAAGCCGCGCTGCAATGCCGCCGTAAATCACGGGTTTGATGCTCACATGATGCACAATATCGGGCTTTAAGGTGCGATACAAGCGGATCAATGCCGAGAGTGTTTTGATTTCTGTTCGCAAACTCGTGCCATGCTGACTCAAGGGCAGTGGGTGAAACGGCAATCCGTCAGCATGAATTTTTTCTATGCTATCGGCATCACTATCAGAAGTCGCCACATGCACATCATAACCTGCATCTTTTGCTGCCAACGCCAATGGTAGCCGATGCGACACAAAAAAACGCGGAATATTGACGACAAATAAAAGACGGGGCATGGCACAAAACCCATTCAAAAGACAATAAAAAGCATGAAAATATATCTTCATGCTTTTGGGTCATTTCTAACAGGTGAAATTTAATCGCCCACAGCGCGGGAAGGACGATGGCGAATCGTCTGCTGCAATTCGTTCCGGCGGGCATTAATCAATACTTGCACCATGCGCGATTGCACCAGCATGAGTTCAGTCAGTTCATCCACTTTGCGATGCAAATCGGCAATTTCGACTTCGCTTTTCAGATTGACCTGATAATCATTTTGGGCAATAGCGCGGTCTTTTTCCGTTTGGCGATTCTGCGACATCAAAATCACGGGCGCTTGCAGTGCCGCCAATGTGCTTAAGGTCAAATTGAGCAGGATAAACGGGAACGGGTCAAAGGCTTGGTCGCCCAACGCCAGATTCAGTGTCATCCACCCAATCATGATGAGCGCGAAAAAGGTGATGAAAAACCAACTGCCTGCAAATGAGGCTAACTTATCCGAAAGACGCTGCCCGAAGGTGTACCGTTCTTCAATGTCTTCGTAAACATCTTCCGTGACCATGCGGGGGCGCAGTTCTTCAATGAGTTCTTGCGCTTCTTCGCTGATGAGACTGTCCAAATCTTCCAGTTCTTCGATGATTTCATCCACGCGGTCATCATCATCTTCGACTTGGAGTTCGGCAGCAAGGGCATTGATTTTTTCCAGTTCGTCGTGCATGGCGCACCTCCACAAGAAAACTCTGTCAGCCGATACATGCCAACATGTACCGGAGGTGTATAAAATAGGTTGTGTGACAGAATGGCTGCTTACACAGGTCGCCCTGCTCAGATACAGGGGGGCAGCAGTGTGGGGTTGCCCAACCCGTGCCTATCCATTGGAGGTGAAACGGGTGAGGTTATGCCACGCGGCTGCCGCGGCGTAAGAATGGATTCTGTTGTTCGGCTATACTGCCGTCGTTCATGAGAAACCTCACGCTAATTTACGCTGGAAATATCGTACACCTGTTTTACGATTTGTAAAGTCTCCGCAGTATTAAGACATATTTTGCTGATGCTCACGATTCGTTGCTGACCTTTTTTGCGATGGCTGCTGTTTCTTCTAGTTGCGCCCAAGGATAATTGCGATAAATCAACGGAGCGATGTCTTTTTTGTCCCACAACGCGAACAAATATTGCGATAAATCCACATGGTCTGCCTGCACCCACAGGGCAAAATCGCGCCGAGATGTTTTGGGCGCAGCATCAAACGCCGTTTGTACTTGCGTTTTCACAGCGTCAAGAGTGACTTCAATCGCGCTAATCCAGCGTTTGACATCCGTCAAAAATTCATCCGGCACAATGTCCACAATATCCCGAATGGCATTGTTCTCCATCGCCCGCAGCACATTTTTGAAGGTGAGTCCGGTGATGAGCCGATGCAGTTCCAAATAACGGTCGCCTTTAAATTTGAACCGCTGCCCATCGGAAAATTCAACAACATACCCTTCATGTTGCTCATCAAGTGTGCCAGTTTCGATGATGATTTGCGTAATATCATTAAATTGAAACACTTTGGGCAACGTAAAACCATACTGCTGCGCCAAGCCAAACACCTCTGGGAACAATGGCAAAAAATCCCCGGTCAAGCGATTGCGAGCCGCCAGCAAGACCAAATCTTCCTGTTTGCCATAATCTATCACGATGCGGTTGCCCGGATAGATAATTTCAAATAACAGGGTCAATTCATCGGGCAGTCCGGTCAAATCAAAATAATCGTTCAAAAATTGCGTCGCCCATTGCGCTTGGTCACTATCAAAACTGCCGCGAGTGGCAATGCGATAATCGCCTTTATGCCGATACAAAATACCCAAACTGCCATCAAATTTTTCCGTCACACTGACGATATGCCCCGCAGAACGCCGCCCACCTTGCAACCAGTTAAACATCTTGTCGAAGCCGCGTGCCACCACCTCGCCCGTCGTGCTGTGAATGATTAAGCCACGACTCACACGCTCGAAAAAATTCCAGCGGGCGGTATATTGCGCCATTGTATTGTAATTAAAAATCAGCAGGTCATCCCATTTTCGCACGGTCACATGCCCGTACTGCTGCCAATCGGTGAACCCCGCCGTGACTAGCTGCTGAATATCGGCGATTGAAGTAATGTCATCCATCTTGCCCAACTCCATTTGTGTACGCTGTAATGTTAAAACAACCCAACATTTTTATCCATGATACGTTTTGAGCCTTTATGAACTCATTAGCATATGCTATCCTCATCGCAATCATTCATCAGCGACAAGAGAATAGCATGGAGACTCCCACCGACTCAAAAACCTTTGATACGCTCATCAAACAAAGCTCCTTAACGAGTCAGCAGCGCAAAACCGCTTGGGATATTTTCAAAACGGATGGCTATATTAAAGCCGCTGCTTATGTGCAGAAAATCACGGCTGAACTGCCATCCCTAGCAGAAGCAGTGGCGATTCGCGGTGAGCCATTGCCCTACCGCGTTTGGGGACGTGAGTATATTGATGAGGCGTCGTTTGAGCAAATGAATAATGCCATGCGCCTGCCCGTATCGGTCGCGGGTGCTTTGATGCCTGATGCACATAAAGGCTATGGCTTGCCGATTGGGGGCGTGCTGGCAACCGATAATGCGGTGATTCCCTATGCCGTCGGGGTGGATATTGCCTGCCGGATGATGCTCACCGTCTATCCGGTAGCGCCGGACGTGCTAAATCACCCGGAAAAAGCGGAATATGCCTTGCTAAAACAGGCATTGCTGAACAACACGATTTTTGGCGCAGGGGCAGATGGCTTGCATGAAGGCAAGTATGACCATGCAGTGTTAGATGAATCGCGCTGGCAAACCACCGATTTGCTGCGTGGTTTACGGAAAACCGCCATTTATCAGCTTGGAACATCTGGCACAGGGAATCATTTTGTGGAGTGGGGCAGCGTACACATTGCAATGCCAGATAACCCCCTCCATCTGCCAGAGGGCGATTATCTAGCGTTGCTCTCGCACAGTGGCTCACGCGGGGTCGGCTATAAAATTGCCAGCTATTATTCTGATTTGGCGATGGCGCAAATGGCAGGGTTGCCAGAGGTGGTCAAACATCTGGCATGGTTGATGCTGGATAGCGAAGCCGGGCAAGAATATTGGGATGCCATGCACTTAGCTGGCGATTTTGCCTCTGCCAATCATCATATTATTCATGAGCAAGTGGCAACTGCTGCTGGGCTGACCCCCATTGCTGCCGTTGAAAATCATCATAATTTTGCATGGCGCGAAACAGTGCTGCAAAATCATCACCCCAAAGAAGTGATTGTGCATCGCAAAGGCGCAACCCCGGCAGGGCGTGGCGTGTTGGGGGTGATTCCCGGCACGATGGCAGACCCCGGTTATATTGTGGTCGGTAAAGGACAACCTGAATCGCTGCATTCGGCATCGCATGGCGGCGGGCGCAATATGAGCCGCACCCAAGCCAAGAAAACCATCACGAAATCCGACCATGCTGCCTACTTAGAAAAACGTGGCGTGCGGCTGATTGACGGTGGCTTAGATGAAGCGCCACAGGCATACAAACGGATTGAGCAGGTCATCGGCGCACAACAGGATTTGGTAGACCTGATTGGGCAGTTTCAGCCGCGTTTAGTCCGTATGGCAAGCGATACACCCCCTTGGAAACGCAAGAATGTTCCTGAAGGTGTGGTAGATGCCGAAGGCGATTAACGTCAGCCATCAGGGGTTGGTGTGCAGAAAATATCCCGCACACTTTGCCCCTGCATCACAAACCAATAACGTGACTCCCGAATCATCAGTTTATCGCCGGGGTCACAAGTGAGTTGAAAATACTGTTCAAACAACCGCTGTTCTGGTGGCAGCGGCACGCCCAATTCAAACCATGTCGCGTAAAACGAGAGCGCCTCGGTGGAGGTCAGTGGCGTATTGGGCGTATACAAGCTGTGCGCGATATAAGCATCTACCACACCCACATAAAATCCAGCCGGCATGATGAGCAGCAAAATAATCACCACCCGCACAAAGGGACGACATTGACGCAATGTTTTTAGTGGTGTTTCGCGCCAAGGGGTAATCCACACAAAACCCGCCAATGCCAATGCCACATTCCACGCATACACCGAATGATTCCAATCTTGTGCTGCCAAGGTGAGCAAAATGCCCGTATGCAATCCCCATGCCAAAATGCCTGCCACACGCCGAGTACGCGGCAAAAGCGCCAAAATACCGGTCAGCAATTCGGTGGATGCAATCAAGTAGCCCGCGATGGGCAGGATACCATATGCCATTTCCGGCAAAATTGGACGCAGCATATCCGCGCCGACAACATTCAAAAAACCGGGACTCAGCCATTTATGAATTCCCGTCCACAGCCACAGTGCCAACAAATGAATGCGAACAAGTGCCTGAAAATTCGGGTTCGGCAATGTTCCCCATAACAAAAATAAAAACGAGATGATTTGCGGCTGCAAGCGTGTTTGGTCTATCAAGAGGGCGTATATCATCAGCGCGGTATGCAGCACAAGACCTGTTTTGGGGCGCAGCAAAATCAACAGCAGCGAAAGAATCAACGGCACGCCCATATCGAGTGCAGGCAAACCAAACACAGGCAGCAGTGGCGGCGTTTGCCGCACTTGCCACAATTGCCATGTCAACGCTATCGTAATCGCTTCGGCAGCCACCAACAGCCAGCGCATAAACCGTAATCGCGTTTCAGAATGCATCCTCGCGCCTAACAGGTTACAATTATTCTGATTCCGCTATCATTATAAGTTATCAGGATAGAGCATGAATATTCAACAACTTGCCGGACAAACTTTTGGCGACTATCAGCTTGTCAGCTTATTGGGGCAAGGCGGCATGAGTGCTGTCTATCGGGCATATCAAGAAGAACTTGATAGGCAAGTGGCTGTCAAAGTGCTGTCTGAACAATTGGCGCGTGACCCAGAATATATCGCCCGCTTTAACCATGAGGCAAAAACCGCTGCCTCACTGGAACACCCGCATATCGTCCCGGTGTATGATTTTGGCACCCATGAGAATCTCGGTTATGTGGTCATGCGCGTGCTGAATGGGGGGTCACTAGCAGATAAAATTCGGGAAAAAGAAACGCTGCATCCCGGACAACTCATTGCCATGATAGATGCGATTGCCCGCGCTTTGGATTATGCTCACAGTCGTGGCATTGTGCATCGGGATGTCAAACCGGGCAATATCTTATTTGATGAGCAAGATACGGCATATTTAGCTGATTTTGGCATTGCCAAAGCTATGCAAGCCAGCGTATCGCTAACTTCCGAAAATGTGGTATTGGGGACACCCGCCTATATGCCACCGGAACAATGGCGCGGCGAAAGCCTGACCGCGGCAGTAGATCAATATGCGCTGGCAGTGATTGTTTATACGCTCTTGACGGGCAAACAACCTTTCATCGGCACAACATCCGAAGCATATATGTATCAACATCTGAATCAACAACCGATTCCAGCGAATCAGGCAAAAACGGGCATTTCGCCCGCAGTGGCACAAGTGTTGCAAAAAGCCTTAGCGAAGAATCCAGCAGACCGTTTTCCACGCATCACCAATTTTAGCAATGCCTTCCAACAGGCATTCACTGCCACCACTAGCGAAGTCACCGTACAATCGCAAATACCCGTTTCAACACCTGCACCCGCGCCACAAAATCCACCGCAGGTTGCGCCGCGTCCAGTTGCTGTGCCAATGGAAACAACAGGCATGTCCCCAGTACGACAGGCGCTCACTGGTGGATTTATTGGGTTGATTTTGTTAATCGTTGTTGCGGTAGTAGGCGTGGTCTTGATTGGCAATTATCTCAGTTCGCAGCGGGGTGATGATGACGCAGCAACCCCTACCGCTGTTGCCCAAGCCGAAGAACCTACTCAAGCCAATGAACCTGTTGCCGAAAATCCCACTGCCTTGGTTGTGACTCCCATTCCAACGCCGCAATTTATCGGCATGGATGCCAGCAACGTGCAGCAAGCCAGCATTTTGTTCCAGCAAGCCGATATTGTGGTGCGCGATGCAGTTTTCAGCCCAGATGGACGCATGGCAGCCTCTGGTCATGAAGATGCGGTAGTGCGCGTCTGGCGCAATGGTAT
>JALHOR010000174.1 GCA_022842885.1 Anaerolineae bacterium | reverse complement strand
CATTTTGCTGCTAATCGCAAAATATGGCAGACCTATATCACGCCCCTCACCCAAGAGCAATTCACGCAAAAAGTGGATTATTCGGTTGGCTCTATTCGAAATCATGTGGTGCATTTGATGAGCGTGGATGACCGCTGGTTTAGCGGTTTGCGCGGCGTTGCTGTCCCCAATTTCCTAAATCCTGTTCATTACCCTAATCGTGACAAAATTCGCACCCAATGGGATGGCGTTGAGGACACTATGCGCCAATACCTAGCGAATTTGCGCGATGACATGTTGCCCGAAAAACCCTTCGCAGACCAAAATAATCCCATGACCCTATGGCAAGTTTTGTTGCATGTCGCCAATCATGGCACTGACCACCGGGCGCAGCTTCATCGTTTGCTGCACGATGTTGGCGTCAAAACAACGGCGCAGGATTACTTTTTCTACATTCTGGGTCGGTTATAAGTGAGCTTAATGCTGGAGGATATTTTTTTCCTTCAACCACGCCGCCAATAATTCTGCTAGAACCGCGTTGCCGTGTGGGTTTAAGTGCATATCATCAGCAAAATAGAGCATCTCCCCGGTTTGCGCCCGTTTTGTAAAATCTGCTAGTGGATCATAACACTGTAAGTCAAGTTCTTCACAGAGTGAATGCATCGCATCTCGTGCTGAAGTGAGTTTAGCGAGTGCCGCTTCGCCCATAATCGGTGCAGTCAAATGGGCATACACTTCTTCGCGGGTAGGGATAATGACTACGATAAGCTGCCCATCCCATGTTTGAACTAACGTTTGTGCCTCTTGGAATGCAGCCTGCGAATAACGTAATCCAAGTTGATTTTGTTCACGGGACATATCCATCGCTTGCTGTTCATACCCTGCCCCAAACTGCAAAATATCATTGCCAATAGTGACAGCATAAGGCTTGATGAACAACTTGTCATAATCCGAGACGCCTTTAAATTGTCCGGTGAAGACAGTCTCAATGACCGCATAGGCTACCGAATTGCGCCGCAGCCATTCCACAATGGGTGCGTCAGGCTGCGATACGGTCTCTTCAGCAATTTCTGGCACTTCATCGCGCAGAACTGCCAAGCCGTAATCATCATTAAAATCATTGCCAAAAAACTGCCATATCACCAACGGCGGTTTTAGTGGTACGCCAAAATTTGCTAAGATGCGTCCATGACTGGTCGTTCCGGTCACGGGTTGACTCAGGTTCACGATGCCTAATGATGGCTGAAATTGTGCTGCCAATTGCTCCACCCAACAATCTGCTTGTTCGGTGAAACACATGCCAAATGAATCACCCACCACCACTGCATCCACAAAAAAATCCACTGGGCGCGTGCGAAACCCCACACCGCCTCCCACCCACAATTCAATCGTCGTCAGATGAAACGGGGTGGTGGGACTGCCATATTGCAATTCATTCTGGATGCCGGGTTTCAGAATCCAATAATGGTCAGGGTTGGTTTGCCAAGCCGGTGTCCAATCTTGCGCGTAAGGCTGCCCTGTGCTGATACGCCGCGCCACCGTTGCTAATTGTTCCGGCAAAACAGGCGTGAATAAGCGTAACCCTACTTCTAAGAAAATAAGGACTATCACGACATTAATCAGTATCAAGCCCGCGAATCGGGCAACTTTTTGTTTCAAGCTCAATCCTAGCATCATTTCATCCAAAAAATTCATCCCCCCAATTTTGCGGGGAATGAGCATCATTGTAGCAAAAAATCAGTACACTTAAGAATGGATGCTCATCCTATATGATGTCTGCTGAGGAAATGAACCCATGCCTTATGATATTTACAGCCGAATGACTTGGCTGAGTCCCGAACAACAAGATTATTTGCGCCAGAATGAGCGTCATGCGATTGACTATCATGGTTGGCTGGATTTTGAAATGTTTAGCGCCTTCATTGGGCATATTCCGCCCATTGATAAAGGGGTTTTTGCGCTGCGCTTTGGGCAGATGTTCCAAACATTGATTCAGATGGGACTGCTGCCGGTCTTGGAAGCTGAAGTGTCTGCTGTGCAAACCTATATCATCGACTCGCAAAAATGGTCATTCCAAGCGAAGGAACAATTTCCGCAGATTTATCCGGCAATTTTGCGGCGTTTCCGGCAACGTCTGGATAACTATGCTGCAAATACGCTGGATATTGAGTCATTGCTGAATCGCGTGCCATACCAGAATGATGAGGCTATCGAGCGATTTGTGGCGACTCTGCCGCGTAGTCGCTATCGGGCGTATCGCCCCCCGGTGGGAACAGAAATTGTGCAGCGGTTGATTCAGTTTGTCGAAGAAGAAATGTAATTTAGGCGACCCGGATGGATCGCCTTATTGTGTTCCGGGGAAGTTACTGGTTGCTGGCAGAGACCGATGCGAAGTGCTGGGCGAAAAATCCACATAAATTATTGCCGACACCGATATACATATAGGTGAAATCATCGCCTTTGAACTTGAAATTGCCATTGCCTGTGCAAGGTTCAATCGTCAGGGCTTGGGCGGTAATTTCGTCGGTTTGGCTGGTCGTCAGGCACGAAAGCAGATTTTGATTCACGCGGGTTTGGTTAATCACTATGGAAACGCCAGCTTCTGGAATAATGCTGGCAGGACTGGTTTCGACATACATGCTGGCATCGGCGGCACCTCTATCTTGCAGGCACTGGACAACAGCTTCGGCTTTGGCGATGGCTGCTGCTGCCGGAACATTGCCACTTGTCAACGACGCGCCTGCCCCGGCTGCGGTAATGGCATCTACCAAACTATCCGCATTAGAACGGGTGTAGCCTGTGATACTCGGTTGCAATTGTTGGGCGGCTTCGGCATCGTTGCGGGTGTCGCCCGTTGTGCCGCAGGCGGCTAATGCCAAAATCACAACAAGCAGTATGATTTGTTGGAGGGTTAATTTCATCGCATTTCTCCTGTGCGTTATTTAACTTGTAACCTAATCCTATTTTAGCAGAGAAACATTGAAGTTTAAGCCAAACCCGGTTATCCTCTAACGATGTCATTCGCACATAGGACTCTATATGAATATCGAACCGATTATTCAAGCTGTTCGGCAAGCGATTGGGCTATGCCGAGATGTGCAGCAAACCGCTTTACGCAGCATAGACAAAATGACAGGCGAAGAAATTGAACCTGTGACAATTGCCGATTATGGCGCACAAGCGATTTTATGCCGGGCGCTGCAACAATATTTCCCAGAAGATGGCGTTATTGCTGAAGAATCGGGCAAGTTGTTCCAAACATTGGTTTCGCCGGAACAGCGCACGGTCATTTTAAACTTGCTCACCACCTTATTAGATGTGAATGTGACGCAAGAAAATATTGTAGATTGGCTTGATCATGGTCAAGCCAAAGGCGCACAAAAAGTCTGGACGATAGACCCGATTGATGGCACCAAAGGATTTGTCGGGCTGCGTCATTATGCGATTGGCATTGGTTATATTGAAACTGGCAAACTGGCTGGCGGCGTGATGGGTTGTCCGCATTATGCCCAAGACATAGACAGCGTAGAACACTCCGGCAGAATATATTATGTGCAAGATGGCAAAGCCCAATATGTGCCACTAGAAGGTGGCGACCCAATTACGGTGCGCGTTTCCAACCGGACTGCGCCCGATGAAATCCGCATTGTGCAGAGTTATGTCAAAGAACATGGCGATAAAACGCGCAAACTCCAAGCCTACGAAAAAGCCGGCTTTGGCAAATCACAAATTTTTGAACTCGATAGCATGGAAAAATACGCGCTTATTGCCTCTGGTCATGCCGATTTATGCTTACATATTCCCTTAAAATTTACGCCGTGGCGCGTTTGGGATCATGCGCCGGGGGTGGCATTGGTGGAAGCGGCGGGCGGTAAGGTGACAGGCTTACAAGGTGAAACGCTAGATTTTTCACAAGGCGATACTATTCTTTGCGAAGGCGTGATTATCAGCAATGGTGCAATTCATGATACGGTCGTGGCAGCAGTGAAAGAAGTCGTTGGGAGCAAGTAGGGCTAACAAAATCCATGATGTATCTAGGGGCGAGACGTGGCTCGCCGCTTACGAAAAACGAATTTTGGAATGGCTTCTCAATATCAAGTTGGACAACGCAGGCGGGAAAACATCCCGCCTGTTTTTTTACATGGATTGCGGTCATCAATTGGAGGCATAATTTCTCAATACGATTCAAATTTTTCGCATAGTTTTAATTTTTTGAGCCACTATGACCCTATTAATGATTTTTGGACTCGGTGTTTTTTCGCAACTATATCCCAAAGAAGGCGTTTTATCCCAAATTTGTTTGGGATATTGGGATAAAACGCGACATTAATTATGCTTCAATAAAACGCTCATTCAGCCAATTCAAAATGAGTGTTGTTATACTCTCCAGACTGTCTCTAAATAATTCTGTACCATGCGCGAAACCGGGGTAAAGATGCGCCGCAATCGTGCCGTTACTTTCGCTGAACATGGCGCGAACTCCGGTGGCGCTTTCTCTATCCACAACGGACGCAATCAACAATGCTGACCGACGGCGTAACCCTTCTTGCACAGCTTCGGCAGGTTGCACACCCATATAATCTAGTCCCGGTGATAAGGCGATGGCGGTGATGCAGCCTTCATCGTTGGCGCAGCCGATTAACGCCAAATTGCTGCCGATGCTCGCGCCGATAATAGCGATTTTTTCATCCTGCACACCGGGTTGTTCGCGCAGCCAATCCAGCCAAGTTTGCACATCTACGAGAGCAGCCTCCCAATCGCGGCTGTCGCCTGTTTCGCCATGCCCACGCAAATCCACATTTAAAACGGCATATCCCGCTTCTACCAATGCTGGAATCAACGGCTCATAGGCATCGCGTTTTGAACTGAGCATGTGCATGAGCAATAACGCTGGCACACCTTCATCGGGAACATCGGCTGGCAAGTAAAAATCGCCTTTTAATGCCAATCCATCAGCGGCACTAGCTTCTGCCGGGCTGGAGGCGGGCATTTCTTGTGCCATTATGGGCAGCGCAAAGACCAAAATAACCAGCAAAAAGATAAATTGACGCATAAAACAGCCTTTCTCTTGTAATGCATAATGCAATGTTTGACGCGCATAGCATATCAAGCAAAGATTAATTTTTGATGATATGCCGGGCAACCTGCACCCGGCATCATTATTTTATGCGTCAGCCAATTGGGTATAACGTAGCGGAGAACGACTCACGGCGATAGCGACTAGCAAAATGCCTAGCATGGCTATCAACAGAGCGAAACGGGCAGTTGTCGCCGCTGCAATTGCCCCACCCACCAACGCCCCCACTGGCGCGATACCTTCGGCGATAAAATCCATCGTGGCATTGGCTCTGCCGAGAAAATCATTGGGAACGCGCAGTTGACGCAGGGTAATCTCATGGATGCCATAAACCATCATGGCGGTATCACCAACGATTTGGGCGGCTGCCATCATGCCAAAAATCAATATCGGTGAGCCGAATGCCAAGGGTACAAGAAATCCGCTGACAGCATGAACAAGCAATGCGCCGATTAAAATAGTGCCTGTTCGTGCCGGCAATCGTCCAGCGATAAACGCGCCCGCAAGAGCGCCAATGCCGCCCATGCTGACCAACACACCCAAACTCGCCGGAGAGAGCGACAACTCTTGTATCGCATAATAGGCATACAGTGCCGCGAAAAAATTACCGAAAAAAGTGCGACACCCCATGCTGATTGCTAGCACACGCAGCACCGGGTCACGCGCAATTAAGCGAATCCCTTCGCGCACATCGTAGAGGATATTGGCGTGATGTTTGGTCTTGTCAGGTTTTGGCTCTGGCTGGCGAATCAGCGTAATGCTGATAATCGAAAAGAGATACGACACAGCATCCAATAAGACTGCCAAGGGTGCGCCAACCGCTTGAATCAAAAATCCGGCAATAGCGGGTCCACCAATTTCTGCCAGCGAATCGGTGGTGGCAAGTTTGGCATTGCCATCTGCCAATTGGTCACGCTGAATCAACGTCGGCAGCACGGCGCGATACGCTGTCTGGAATAACAACCCTAGCAGGCTCATCAATGCTGTTATCAGCATCAATAAAGGCATGGTCAAATTGCCTGTGAATGCTGCAATGGGCAGCAGCAGCACCAACAATAAACGGATGCTATCGGCAATCATCATCAGGGGACGGCGGCGTAATCGGTCAACGGGAACGCCGATGAACAAGCCTAAAATAAACACCGGAACGGACGCAACAGCGACTAACATTCCAATGTCATCGGGGGATGCCGCCAAAACAATAACGGCAATCAGGGGCAGTGCCTCACGCGTGATGCGTGAGCCAAATTCAGACAGGGTTTGCCCAAACCATAACTTCAAGAAATCCGGGTGACGCCATAACCCGGTGAAAAAACGTGCCATATCGTGAGCCTCATCATCGGTTAAGAAGAAATCAACAGAAACGGAAAACCAAAACACGCACCTGTTGCTATTCCAACAGGTGCGAGAAAATGCTGTTAGGCTGTTTCGTGATTTCTAGGCGATGATGATTTGCACGGTGGCGCTCATTTCCCGGAGGGTGTGCCAAAATTCCGAAAATCTAAGATGAAAATTCTACTTTCATGATACTCAACATTGCCTACGATGGCAACCATGCCGCTAAAAATTCGATACTATCTACCCATTCGCCATTAATGGCTACTTCCCAGTGCAAATGGGGTCCACTGCTGCGCCCGGTATTGCCCGTTAAGCCGATAATTTGCCCTTTTTCAACCGTTTGCCCGCGCTGCACATTTAACTGAGAAAAATGGGCATATCCCGAATAAATGCCATAACCATGATCTATCAGGACATAATTGCCGCGAATATCAAGCCGTCCGGCATACACGACTTCGCCGCGCCCGATGGCAGCAACAGGTGTCCCGACGGGGGCTTCATGGTCTACGCCTGTATGCCGCGTTTGAATATTCTGGTTAAAAATCCGATACTGCCCAAATCCAGAAATAAGCGGCGCTTCCATTGGCATTTGCCACGTATCCCACAAGCGTTCCGGGCGCACAGGCGAAATTAACACATTTAGGCGGGCAAATTCCAAGCGTTCTACTTCCGGCTCAGTCAGATATACGCGGTCAGGCGACAAATTAAAATTTTGATTGGTGAAATTAGCATTGGTAATTGTGACCACTTTATTGAGCGTGCTGTCTGTTCCGGCAGTGTCGCGTATCATCAGTGCCAGCGGATAATCACGCGGGCGGGCGTCAATGGCAGCGATAACAAAGGCATACCAGCCATCGCCGGGGCGCTCAAAAAAAGGATATTGGCGATTTAAAAATAATGCTCGCGCTTCGGTAATGCTGCCTGTCAGCCGTATGATGCCAAAGGTGCCTTGTTGCAACTGCGAAAAATACACTTCCGCGCTGATACCGGGCGCAGTCAGCGTCTCGGTGGGGGCAGGGCGCACTGGCGGCGTGACTTCCTGTGCGGAAAGGCGATTAGCCAACAGACAAAATGCGAGTAAAACGGATAACAATAACCGTTTGTTCATTATCATCACCATTAGGATGTTTTGGGGTCAATTTCGGAAGGTGGGCGTTTCATATCAAACAAATCGCGGGTGCGGCTGTAGCCTGCGCCTGCTAAACGTCCCACCGGCTGATATGCCAGCGTATCAATATAATTGCCTTCGCGCCAGACGCTTTCATCGCAGTGCAGATGCACAATTGTTCCCACAACGATATTGCCGCCGCCGGGTTCGGTGCTAATGGTGATAATTTGTTGCAATTGGCATTCAAAATGAATCGGACTTTCTGCGACACGCGGCACTTTAACAGCAACACCGGGGATTGCCGTAAGTCCAGCGCGTTCAAATTCGTTCACATGGGCAGGCACTTCAGCAGAGGTGATATTCATCTGTTCTGCCAGTGATTCGGTTACAAAATTGATGATAAATTCGCCTGTGGCACGGATGTTATGCAGCGTGTCTTTTTGTTCCAAATCACCTGCGCGAACACCGGGGCAAAATAAGACCGTCGGCGGGTTCGAGCAGAC
>JALHOR010000173.1 GCA_022842885.1 Anaerolineae bacterium | reverse complement strand
TATCTACCCAACCGCCGAAATATCCTGCCAGCAAGCCGACCAACATGCCAACGATAATGCTCACCAAGGGTCCAATAAATGCCACCGTCAGCGAAACACGGGTGCCATAAATAATCCGACTGAGCAAATCGCGCCCAACACCATCCGAACCGAGTGCGTATTCGGTGCGAATCGGCACATAACCGCCGGGGGCTTTAAGGATGAGTTGGTCTTCGGTGATGAAGATGGCGCCATCAAATTCAGCGGTGGTATTGCCCAAGAGCAAATCACCTTTTTTGACATTCGCCGCATGAGCAACTTCGGGCGTGACGCTGTTGAGAGGATACACCCGCACGTCTGATTTGCTCAACATCACACCAGCATCGGTAACGAAAACCATGCCATTCATGTTTGCTACGCGGGTTTCATTGGTGGCGGCATTCGTCAGTAGTATCGCACCCGGAGTCACTTGCTGCCCAGTCACCACGTTGGCTGACCAGCCTTCTTCTAATTTGAAGAGTTCATCGCGGGCTTTCATGATGGGAAAAATGCTGAGTACCCATTCCGGTGCAGCATTGGCATCGCTCAGGATTTGTTTTTCATAGGGGCGTGGTGCCAATTGATTCGCAAAAACAGCAATCAAAATGCTAATCAAAATCACGATAAGACCGGCAATCGCTGCCCGATTCCGGCGGAGGCGTTGCCACGAATCCGCCCATAAACTTTTGCCTTTAGGGCTGTGGGGTAACGATGCGACACCAGAACGCACATTAACCGTTTGTGTTTGAGCCATTCTGTTCCCCCTTTAATCAAAACGAATGCGCGGGTCGAGCCACGCATACATCAAATCAACAAACATGTTACAAATAATCAGGAACAACGCATATAACAAAATCGTTCCCATGATGACGGTGTAATCGCGGGCGGTGATGCTTGTCACAAAATAGCGCCCCATGCCCGGAATGCCGAAGGTTGTTTCGACCACAAATGTCCCCGTTACCAGTGCCGCCAGCAGCGGTCCTAAAATGGTAATCACGGGAATCATGCTGTTTTTAAGGGCGTGCAAGGTAATGACTTTGCGTTCTGGCAAGCCTTTGGCGCGGGCTGTCCGAATATAATCTTCGTTCAGCACTTGCAACAAACTTGCCCGTGTTAGCCGGGCTATCAGCGCCGCATTCACAAAACCAAGTGTAAAGGCGGGCAGCAAATAATTCTGGAATTCGCCCCATTTATCGGGATTCCAAGTGACAGGCAAAATGCCCATCTGTACCCCGACCACATATTGCAGCAGCGGGGCAGAAATAATGACCGGGACAGATACGCCCAAAATGGCGACCCCCATCCCAAAATAATCATAAGCGGTATTGCGCCGTAAGGCAGAAATCACGCCCAACGGAATGCCGATGGCACACGCCACGATGAGAGCAGCTATCCCCAGATTAAATGAAATGGGCAGGTTCTCAATAAAAATATCATTGACAGAGCGCCCGCGTTTGGTGAACGTTGGACCAAAGTTCATCCAGCGGAACGCGGTTTCTTCACCCAGAAAAGGCAAAGGAATGTTGATGAGGTAATTTTCGGCAGAGGATGGTTTGAGTTTTTCCACCGTCAGGCGTGGCACAATAATCGCGCCCATATAATCCAAATATTGTTGGGGCAAACTGGCATCCAGATTATATTTTTCAGCAAGGTTTTTGCGGGTCGCTTCTGGCAGGGGTTTCTCGCGGTCAAAGGGTCCGCCGGGGACGGTTCGCATCAAAAAAAAGGTAATTATCGAGATGGCGAACATAATGACCACCATCCACAAAAAACGACGGGCAAGGAAACGCATCATAGGACAGCCCTATCACATAACTTGTGGTAGATACCATGAAGGGCAAGTTCGCTTGCCCCTCATAGTGGTTATTTATTCAAAAAACGATACAACCTCAACTTAGCTGCGATCCCAATCGAAGTAGGATTCGTTGCCCGTGACCGACGGTGCGCGTTCAATATAGGGTTTGACCAACAGGTTCAAGCCATAGAACGAAATCGGCGCGATAGCGGCTTGGGTATTGACCAAGATATTTTCAGCTTGGGCATACAGTTCGACGCGGGCGGCAGTATCGGCAGTTACGCGGGCTTCCACGACCAAAGCATCAAATTCTTCGCTGAAGAAACCAGTGTCATTTTGCGAAGAACCGCTAAAGAACACATCGTACAGGAAGTTGTTGGCATCGCCATAATCTTGGCACCAACCCGCGCGGTAGGTGGTGGGGGCATCATCGCTCAAGGATGAGAAATAGGTGGTGCTTTCACGCGGTTCAATGACCACATTCAAGCCGAGGTTATCTGCCCACATTTGTTGAATGGCGGTGACGACGGCGACGTGACCGGCGCTGTCATTGACTGCCAGAATTAACTGCGAAGACAGGTCTTCGGCGCTGATACCCAGTTCTGTCAGACCCATTTCCAGTTCGGCTTTGGCAGCTTCTACATCAAAACCAATAGCGAAATCAGGATAATCTGCCTGTTGCGGGGCGGCATTCAAACCGGGATAGGTGAAGAAGCCTGCCGGACCCAAGTCAGCTTTGCGGATATTGGTCACGATGGATTCGCGGTCAATTGCTAGCGAGAGTGCGCGACGGACATGCACGTTGCTGGTAGGACCTTCGAGGTTATCGAAACCGATGTAATAGGTGCAGGGGTTGCCACCCGTCTGATTTTCTACGCTCAGGGTTGCATCAGCACGCACGCGGTCAATTTCTTCCAACGGCACGTTGATAGCATCAATGTTTCCGGCAATATATTCCGCAAATGCTTGGGCGGGATCTAAGAAACGGAAGGTGACTTCATCCAACGCCGGAACAGGTACGCTGTCGGTGCCTGCCCAGAACGGGTTTTTGACGATAGTCAGGCTTTCATCGTGGCGCCATTCTTTTAATGCGAATGGTCCCGTGGTCGCAATATTTTCGGCTTCGGTCCACACATCGCCAAATTCTTCGATAACCCACGACGGAACCGGGCGTGCCATCCACAGACCATAAATCTGGGCAGCAAACGGGGTGCTATCAGGGGCAGTGATTTGAACAGTGGTGGCATCTACGGCGACGACCTGAACATCTTCCATGGCGCCTTCACCGGCATTATATTCGGCGGCACCGACGATGTAGGGGACGAGAACATACGAATAGGGCGATGCAGTGTCAGGATTCAGCGAGCGCAGCATCCCATAAACCACATCTTCGGCAGTCACAAAACGCGGGTTGCCATCAGCACCGACGACTTGTTCAACGGCATCGGTTTCTGGGTTATAACGTACCCAAGCAACATCGGGCATCAGGGTGAAGGTGAAGACTGTGCCATCTTCCGAGACTTCAAAACCGGAAGCCAGACCCAATTCTGAACTGCTGTCAAAATTCTGGTTGGTCAATCCCAAGAAAATCTGGTTGATGACTTCGATTGAGCCACTGGTTTCAGCTAAACCGGGGTCAATAGTGGGCAAATCGCCCCCAACCATACCGATACCGGTGATGACAACTTTTTTATCCTGGGCACCGACAATGGTAATGGCAAAGACAAGCACCAAAACCAAAGCCAACCCCATCAGGCGATTAAATTTTTGCATCGAGAGTTCCTCCACTCAAATTGAGCAAAATATTATTAAATTGGTGCATAGCTTAAGATTTTTTTATAGTATTCTATGCACAGTGGTCGTGAGAATAGCACAATTGCACACAGGTTGCAACGTTTCTATCGGGCATTTTGCATGAATTTTTGGAAAAATATGAAGAAATGATGAAGGCTTTATAAATAAAATAGTCGCCGAATCTGAGAAATTAAGGCGGCATTACGCTATTTTTTATAGTGATAAAAATGTGGCGAAGGGGTTTTAAAATAACATAATCCGGCAAGCGGCGTATGTTATAATCATTGCAATGTTGTCATAATGGGGAGTACCAAACCAATGCGTCAAATTGTCCTCTATCAAGATGAATCCGGGGCATGGATTGCTGATGTTCCTAGTTTGCCCGGTTGCCACAGCGACGGCAAAACACCGGAAGAAGCTGTAGAACGTGTCAAAGAAGCGATTGATTTATGGATTGAAGTTGCACAGGAAGATGGATTATCTATCCCTGATGATAAACATACTGCACGCATCATAGAACTGGAAAGCGAATTCATAGCTTTGCTTAAGGATTAGCGATGAAAAATCACATCACAGGTTTAGCGGTAATTCTAATAGGCATGTTTGTTATGGCTGTGAGTGTCGCCCAAGATACTGCCGCGATGATACTTATTTGGGATGCTGACGCCACGACGGTTTCCGGCACTGTCGAAATTCGTGGCACCGTGAATCCGCCCGGTTTTCAGTCATATTTTCTGGAAGCTGCGCCCTTTGCAGTCGGTAGCACTAGCCCTGCCCGCTGGACACCCATTAGTTTACCGTCGGGTCAGATTGTGCTAGACGCCAAATTGGGCGATTGGAACACTAAAATTTTCCCGGATGGCATTTATCAATTACGCATTCATGTGGTGTTGGGCAGCGGCGAAAGTGCGTTTTATACGATTGCGCCCATTGCTATTAATAATGAGGGCAGCACTTTATCGTCCGCGCCGGTGACTGCTATCGAAACGCCGGGTCTCGTTGTTTTGACGGCTTTGCCCACCAACACGCCCACACCAGCCCCTACCGCTACCCAAGCGCCGCTTGAACTGGGTCCCATCATTGGGCAAAGTGAGCGCCTCCCTATCGGCGGGCATGTGGCAGATTTTACCGAAAACACCCAAAATGCCATGCGAAGTGCGGGCATGACATGGGTCAAATTTCAGCGCCGTTATCGTTTGGGCGATACGATTGATGCTTCCCGCGATGCCATAGAACGCGGGCATCGGGCGGGTTTGCGGGTGTTGTTAGGTGTGGTGGGCGATGTAGAAGAACTGCGGCGCGAAGGGGATGCCTATTATGCCCAATTTGCGGCATATTTAGGGCAAGTGGCAACTTTGAATCCCGATGCGATTGAAGTCTGGAACGAACCCAATCTTGACCGCGAATGGCCCACCGGACTCATTGACCCACGCCGTTATGCTGATATGCTGCGGGCAGCCTATACCAGCATCAAAGCTGCCAATCCGAATGTCACGGTGATTACAGGCGCACTTGCCCCCACAGGTGCGGAAGGCGCGTTTGGGCTGGCACGAGTCTGGAATGACAATCGTTATTATCAAGTCATGGCGACCACCGATATTCCGCAACACGCCGATTGTATTGGTGTGCATTATAACGAGGGCATTGTGCCACCTGACCAGACATTTGGCGACCCGCGTGATAATTACCCTACACGCTATTTGCTGACTCAGCTTGAGCGTGTGAGTTATGCCTTTCGCGGCATTGATATTCCGATGTGCTTCACCGAATTGGGCTATCTGACGCCGGAAGGCTATCCGCCGTTGCCCGCCGGGTTTGAATGGGCAGGGCGTGTAACGGTGGCGCAGCAAGCGGCATGGTTAGCAGGCGCGGCAAATATCCTTGAAACTTATGAACCCATGCCTGTCCAGTTGATGATTGTCTGGAATGTGGATTTTACCCGTTATGATACCGACCCGATGGCGGGCTTTGCGATTATTCGCCCAGATGGGACTTGCCCGGCGTGTGTGGCATTGGCAGGACGATAAACCTCACCCCCTGCCCCCTCGATCTCTCGTCGCAAGGTAGAGCCACTACGTAGAGAGGGGATAACAAATCGGGATACAACGTATTGTGTCAAATTGAATTTTGGAATGGCAATGAATAGGAATTGGGATGCCTTCTGATTTAGCAGCGTTACGCGGCGAACCGAGTTATGTCTGGCGTTCTGGTCAGGAACGCCGTTTGCAAATGGTGGCACAGTGGGCAAAGCTGGAGAATGCGGTTTTTCTGGAACATGGCATGGGCGTGGGTATGTATGCCGCCCAAGTGCATGAACGCTATACGCCACATGTGGCGGGTTTTGATATTGAGTTAGACCGCGCTATAGAGGCACATGCCCAAGTGCCGTATAGTGTGGTAGCAGCGGCTGAGGCATTGCCCTATGCCAGTCATCTTTTTGATACGATTTTGTCGTCCGAAGTATTGGAACATGTGCAAGATGATGTTTTATCTGCCCGCGAGATGGTGCGCGTGACCAAACCCGGCGGGCGCATGGTGATTTTTGTCCCCAATCGCTGGTATCCATTTGAGACACATGGGCATTATTGGCGTGGCGAATACCATTTTGGCAATACGCCCCTCATCAATTATTTGCCGGATAGTTGGCGCAATCAGCTTGCGCCGCATGTAAAAGCCTATACCAAACGTGGCTTATTGCGCTTGTTTGATAACACCCCGGTTAAGATAGTGCATTACTCGCGGATTTATGGCGGATACGATAACATCGTGCGGCGCTTTGGCATGCCCGGTAAATGGCTTCGCAGCACATTACATCGCATGGAAAACACACCACTGGATACATGGGGGCTATCACATTTGCTGGTGCTGGAAAAAACCAACGCAAAATGGTTATAGGCGGTTTAGGGCATGTCTCGCATAATCAAATGAAATTGCTTTTGCCCTGCTGAGGATTTCACCATGCCCATTGATTTATCGCCTGAAGAATTTCGTCGTTTAGGGTATCGTGCGGTTGATATGCTTGCCGATAGGCTGGCACAACTCCATGATTTACCCGTGCGCCGACCTGTACCGCCAGACCTGCGCGAGAAAATTTTGCATCAGCCCGTGCCAGAAGATGTGACCGATGCGGATACGCTTTTGACGACTATTCAGAGCGATATTTTGCCCTACCCGATGGGCAATGCCAGTTCGCGGTTTTTCGCGTGGGTCAATTCACCGCCTGCGCCGTTGGGTATCATCGCAGAATTATTGGCAGCCGGGCATAACGCCAGCGTTGCCGGGGGCGATCACGCTGCAACCTATATCGAACATGCGGTGCTAAATTGGCTAAAAACACTGTTTCATCTTCCAAGCGATAGTGGCGGTTTGTTATGCAGCGGCGGCAGTGTCGCCAATATCATCGCGTTAGCAGTCATGCGCCATGTGCAAGCCGGGGGCAATATGCGGGCGCACGGCTTCAATGGCGAATCCGCGCCGATGGTGGTCTACACTTCCACGCAAGGGCATAGCTGCCTTCAGAAAGCGATTGAATTATTGGGCATTGGCAATGATTATTTGCGCCGAATCCCCGTTAATGACCGTTATGAGATGGATATTGCCGCGCTCCAAGCCCAAATCGCTGCCGATAAAGCGGCTGGTTTACGTCCGGTGTGCATCGCTGCCAGTGCCGGGACGGTCAACACGGGCGCGATAGACCCATTAAATGCGTTGGCAGATATTTGCGAACAAGAAAATTTGTGGCTGCATGTGGATGGCGCGTATGGCGGCATGGGCATTTTGGCGCGTCCTGAATTATATTCCGGCATGGAACGGGCTGATAGTTTGGCGATTGACCCGCACAAATGGCTGTATATGCCGGTCGAATGTGGTTGCGTTTTCGTGCGTGATGAGGCAAAAATGCGCGAAACCTTTAGTGTCATTCCGCCTTATTTGCGCGATGACCGCGACATGCCTTGGTTTTCTGAATATGGCATCCAGCAAACACGCGGTTTTAAGGCGCTCAAGTTATGGGTGGTGATGCAGCAAATCGGTATCGAAGGCTACCGCGATTTGATTCAGCGTGATATTGATTTGTCGAAAACGTTGCAATCAAAAATCCGCCATCATCCAGATTTTGAACTGACTGCTGCCGGAGAGTTGAGCATCACCTGTTTTCGTTATGCGCCTGCGGGCATTGCTGCTGAACAATTGGATGAGTTAAATCGTGAATTGGTGCTGATTGTCCAGCGCGAAGGGCAAGCATTTTTGACGACCACTATTTTGAATAATCAGCGTGTCTTGCGCGTATGCATCGTTAATTTCCGCACGACAGACGCCGATTTAGACATTCTTTTGGCGGCACTGGCAGACGCCGGACAACGCCTTATCATCACCCGGTCTATGTAGGGCGAACCTGCGTGTTCGTCCACTGAAATTCTCAACAAGGATATGGTTATGGATAAAATCAACATTGCCGAAAAGATG
>JALHOR010000172.1 GCA_022842885.1 Anaerolineae bacterium | reverse complement strand
ACTTTCAGCAGGCACGTTTAGAAATCGAAGAAGTGGTTTCTATTGCCCGTTATATTCATAATGCTTACAACCTATTCCATTCTCTCGCAACACTTGCCTTTAATGTGCTGGTTATGGATGAAACCTATGAGCAGGTGAACCAACTTTGCGACGAGGCAATGCACCATTTTATCGCCTATTGTTTAGAGGCTCGGATTTTAATATCGTTTTGTTTGGCAATCACCGCCTATGTTCGGCAAAATACCACAGAGTCTTACAAACAGTATCAACAATTGCTGAGTCTGACCAGCAAGGTTCCTATTCTCAAGTACGGATTAGCCATTATTTTTCCCTTAGCCATTTTTATGCTGGCATCAGTGGGTAACAACATCGGTGCAACCCAGTTGATGGCACGACTGTTTACGCCGATTCCCAATTCCCCGCTGGTCTTTGGGCAATGGCTCCAAAAATGGGGACTGATGTTACGGCTGATGCAAACGCTAGAAACAGAACTTGGAACAGAACAATTCGCAGCGGCATGGGCGCAGGGGCAAACCTTGGATTTAGAACGCGATGTTGCGCCGTTTGTGATGGATTTTCAGCGCGTGATGTCCGGTGAAAATTTGATTGTGCCAGCAGTAATGCCACTAAAATCGCTCCTCACTGAACGCGAACTGGAAATTTTGCGTTGTGTGGCGGCGGGCATGACCAACCAAGAAATTGCTGACCAGCTTGTGTTGGCGTTCAGCACCGTCAAATGGTACATCAGCCAAATTTACTCCAAACTGGGTGTCCGCAACCGCACGCAAGCACTCGCGGCTTTACGCGAGATGGATTTCGATTTCTAAGCAAATCCCACCTTTTCCTATCCCAACACCTATCTTTCGGCGGGTGACTTGCCTCATCCAAATCATCTATAGTACGACTATCAAAAGAAAATCACGGACATGGTTTTTCTTTACGAGTGTTCTCATCCAACTAGCTGAATTCCCCCTTTTTACGAGAGAGGGGGAATGGATGAGGATGTCGAAAATCACCCTTCATACCTCAGAGAAAGGTAAATTAAATATGTTGCGCCAAGCATTTTTGCTGATTGGTTTTGTGTTCGTTGTTGTCGGCGTGGTATCTATCGGGGCAGTGCAAACAAACACTGCCGCACCAACCAAGGCGATTGTTCCAGATAAACAGGCGTTAGCAGTGCAAATGGCGTGCATTTATGGGCATGTCGAATCTGCGTGTGAAGTTTTTAAATGGTTATACGAACATCCCAATATTTCTTATCGTGTTGTTCCCCGCAGCGAGTCGCTTTCTTTCCAAATGGCATGTATTTATGGGCATGTCAAATCAGCGTGCGAAACCTTTGCCCGTGAGTATGAGCATTCCCCTGTGCGCTACACCCTCATACCCGATAAACAAGCATTAGCAGTGCAAATAGCGTGCATTTATGGGCATGTCAAAGCGGCGTGCGAAACCTTTGCCCGCGACTATGAACGCACTACTAACGTGATTGATTTATAACCGTTTTAAAAAAGCGGGCGGCTTGGCGCTGCGCCCAATCTTGTTTGTTATAGGGCGTAGTGCCTTCCATAAAGCCCACATGCCCGCCATGCTGCACAATGCCGGCGTATAAATTGGGGTTCGCTTGGAGAACATCATGCGGCATATCTGGGTGGAAAAATGGGTCATCTATCGCTCGGATAATTAATGTGGGAACGCGAATATCCGGCAAGAATTGTTCACAAGCATTTTTACGATAATAATCTTTGGCATCTACAAAGCCATGCAGGGGCGCGGTCACGGCGTTATCAAAATCTTCCAGCGTGATGCCCATGATAGCGCGATAAGCATCGCCGCCCGCCGCATTAATGAGCGCCGCTTTTTGCCGCGTTTTGGCACGCAGTTGGCGCATGAGCCGTTCCCGATAAAAACGATTAAAGCCCATATCCAGCGCGGCTTTGTCATAATTCAGCCGGAACGGGGGCGATACTGCAACGGCGGCTTGTACGCGCCCTATCAAGCCTGCGCCATTTTCGCCCAAATATTTCAGCAGCATATTCGCGCCCAGCGAAAAACCAATCATGAGCAATGGCACGCCCGGAAAACGCTGTTCCAGCCAAGCATGAATAAACGCCACATCATCGGTAGCACCCAAGTGATACATGCGAGCCAAGCGGTTCATCTCACCGCTGCATGACCGAAAATTCATACCAACGCTGCGAATACCCGACTCTGCCATGAGCGCATACGTTTCGCAAGCATAACCCGAATATGCATCGCCCTCTAAGCCATGCAATAGCAGCATCAGCGGGGCATCCTCCGGCAAAGAAATGCCGGGAATACGCGGAAAATCCAAGTCTATAAAATCGCCATCGGGCAGTTCCACGCGCACGCGCTCAAATGTGACTCCATTTGTCCGGCGATACAAGGCGCCCAAAATGGTCTGCAAATGCGGATTACGAATTTGCGGCGCAAACGGCTCGATGTGGAAAACCAGACGTGACATGGTAATATCCCCTTAATTAGAGCTTGTTTCTCACAAGAAATTGTAGCATGGTTTGCAGAACTCAATGAAATTTTACCCTGATTTCAGAGTATGCTGTTTGGGATAGATGAACCATCGGATTTAATAGGTCGTGTGTAAATGCCCTTAACTGTTTGGCAGTTTGACCCTGCACAACTAACCCCATATTACAATCTTGCTCTATGTGCGGCTTTGGCAGATGCGGGTTGCCATGTCCGTTATATTGCCAGTGATTATCTTTACGACCACTATCTGCCGATTCCGACTAACATCGAAGTGGATTATCTCTATTTCAAAGGGCTGAATCACAAATGGTTGCTGCGTTTCCCCCGATTGCGGCGCGTTTTACGCGGCATCAGTTATCCGTTAGGGCATCGGCAATTCCTGAAAAAGCTACGTCAGACTCCCCCAGATATTGTTCATATCCAATGGAGTCGCCTGCCGCGTTTTGATTATCCGTTGATTCAAGCAATTCAAAAGCAGGGAATTCCAGTGGTACATACAGTTCATGATGTTGTTCCCGTGTTCGACCCCAACAGCGCAACCGGATTAGAACGCATTTATACGACGGTTGACCATTTGATTGTGCATACTGAAGCCAATAAAACGGATTTACTGGCACGCTTTCCCATGGTGGATGCAGCGCATGTAAGCATTGTGCCACTCATCCGAGATAAACTCAGCCTACCACCGGATGCAACTGCTAGTATGGCACGAAAAAAATTAAATCTCCCCGAAACAGCGCCGGTGCTATTATTTTTCGGCTCGATTCGCCATAACAAAGGTCTAGATATTCTGGCAACGGCTTTTCCGCGCATCCAGCAGCACTATCCTGACGCCCAATTATTGATTGCTGGAAGACCAGAAACAGCGGCAGAAATTGCCTTGTTAGAGGCATTGCGGTCACAAACCGGTATTCTAATTCGGGATGTGTTCATTCCTTATCATGAGATGTGGCTGTATCATCTAGCGGCAGATGTGGTGGTTTTTCCGTATCGGCATATTTATCAAAGTGCGGCGCTAATTACAGCCATGGGGTTTGGCTGCCCGGTTGTTGTAACCAATGTCGGCGGTTTGCCAGAAACAATTGATGGCAACGGAAAAATTGTGCCACCAGAAGACTCCAGCGCATTAGCCGAGGCTATCCTAGAGATGCTGCGCGACAAAAGCCAACTCTTTCATATGGGACAAAAATCACGGGAATTGGTGGCAACACATCATGATAACACTCCGATTGCGAACTTGCTGATAAATATTTATAAAGCTAGATTAACAGTATATCCAAAGCCTCTTTCACAAAAACGACTCTAGCCGCTGCTCATGTTAGTAATTTTGCTGAAATATTTTATCATCACACAAAAAGCCACATCTTCGTATATTCTGCACAAAAACGCCGTTTTGTTTTGCTTAATGCCTTTAGAAATGGCATAATCTACTCCGCGTTAGCAGTATTTAAACGTCTTAGGAGATACACTTATGCTCAAACGTATTTTGTTTTTCGCCCTTGTCCTGATGATTGGCATTGTGCCATTGTTTGCACAGGACATGGAACTCGCAGGACCCGCTGAATGCCCCGAAGGGGACGCTACTATTTCAGTCGCCGGCGGCAGCGTCGGTGGTGAATTGGCACAACTTGAATCCGCAGCGGCTGCCTTTACCGCCAACTGCCCCAATGTGACCATCGAAATCCTGCAAATGCCGGATAGCGCCACAGAACGTCTGAATATCTATCTTCAGACTTGGGAAGCCCAGAGCGCCGATATTGATGTCTTCCAAGTGGATGTGATTTGGCCCGCCATTATCGCACCCCATGTTGTGGATATGAACGAATATCTGAGCGAAGAAGAAATCGGCATGTATTTCGCCGACATGATTGCTGGTCAAACCGTGGATGGTCGCTTGGTCGCCGTGCCGTGGTTCAGCGATGCCCCCGGTCTGTATGTTCGCACTGACCTGACTGAAGAATATGGCGTCGAAATTCCGACCACTTGGGACGAATTGACTGTCGCTGCCCAGACCGTTCAGGATGCTCACCGCGCCGCCACTGGCAACGAAGACTTCTGGGGTTATGTGTGGCAGGGTAATGACTATGAAGGTCTGACCTGCGATGCCCACGAATGGCTGGTTGCTGAAACTGGCGAAACCTTCATCAGCGCCGAAGGCGAAGTCAATGTGACTGACGAAGCATGGATCGCCGCCTTGGATCGTGCCGCTGGTTGGGTTGGCACTATCAGCCCTGAAGGCGTGACCACCTACCAAGAAGAAGAATCCCGCGCCGTCTTCCAAGCCGGGAACGCCGCCTTCATGCGGAATTGGCCCTATGCTTATAACTTGGGCAACGGTGAAGATAGCGCCGTCGCAGGTATGTTCGACTGGGTGCCGCTGCCCGCTGGTGCCAGCCGTATCGGTGCTTGCTTGGGTGGTTGGCAGATTGCCGTCTCCCAATACAGCGATAACGTGGATGCTGCTGTTGCTGTCGCCAAATACTTCGCCAGCTTTGAACAATTAAAAGCCCGCGCTTTGAGCGAAAATGGCAACCCGCCCACCATGCCTTCCGTGTACGAAGATGCCGATATTGCTGCTAGCCCGCTGATGAGCCGCTTGGGCCCGATTTTGGGAACTGCTTATGCTCGTCCGTCGGTTGCGACCGGTGAACGTTACGGTGAAGCCTCTGCCCTGTTCTCCGCTGCTGTTCACTCCGTTCTGACGGGTGAAGCCAGTTCCGAAGATGCCATGGCAGATTTGGAAGTCGCGCTGGAAGACCTCCTTGCCAGCATGGAATAAAATCATCACGCAGCATTTTAAGACGTGCGCTTAAAGGCTGATGACTAGGTTTTGTAGCAAAAAAGAGTGACAGCAGGAGGGTATCATCAGTAGCACGATACCCTCTTTCTGTTTTTATGATTGTTAAATCTTCTTTATGAGGTCATTATGGCGATAACAACATCCTCTCGTTCCGCCGGAAAAACCGCTATCCCACTGCTCACCGGATTATTTGCAGCCTTAGGGGTTGGGGCGATAGCCTTTTTGATTGCCAGTATCCTAACAAACGCGCCATTGCAAGCGGCTCTCGCAGGCAATGATACCGGGGATATATTGCTCACTTTTTTGAATAGTTTTGGGATTGTCCTCCCAATTATGGTGATTGGGTTTGGCGTTTATATGCTGCGGTTGGCAGCCCGCATTACCAAACGGGATTACAACGCCGGGTTATGGGCGCAGCTTATTTTGTTCTGGCTGATGATTGGCGCTGGCGTTATCATGGCGGCTTACCTCATCAACAATACGACGGGCGCTACCCCCCGCATGGCAAGTGATTGGTTTGGCGGCGCTATCCTGATTTTGGCATTTGGTATTCTGTGTTCTGCGGGTTGGTATTGGCTCAACCTAAACTTTGCTACCAATTTTGAAGGCAGTGAAACGCTCACCGCCCGCGACTCGCGGCTGGCGTGGAATTTACTTATCCCAACCATCATTATTTTGATTTTGGTGGCAGCACGACCCTTAGAACGTACTTTCATCGCCAGCCTCACCGACCAACGCTTTGCTGGCGGCGAAAGCACCGTCACCAACTTTATCGGGCTGAGTAATTATGGGGCGCTCTTAGGCTTTCGGATTGATAATATCCCCTGCGAAACCACAGAAAATGGCACATGCAAGACCGAAGAAGTGGAAATTGAAAGCATTCAGACGCAGGAAATCGCTATTGATAACGCTGCCCTACGCGATATTTTGGCAAAATTAGTGGCAGGCGAGCGCGTTGCCGGGGTTGCCAATTTGCTGAATGCCATCGGGCAACCGGATGTTATTCAAAATGCGATTGATGATGAGAGTGTGGATATTGCCGCCACCATGCAAAGCCTAGATGGAGAACGTCCTTTGGGGACGACCATGCTCCAATCTATGCTGACTGTCTCATATCCTGAACTACCCATTAATCGCCTCATCGCGGTTAATGGTACTACTGCCCAAGTGGAAGTGACCGTTGTTGAAACAGAGCAGGAAATTGTTTACCCGCGTCCACGCGATGTTGTGGGGGATGATTACCGCGAATTGGGCTTTACCCCGGTCAACAGTTTCGATGTTTTTGGCGGGCATTATGTTCTCAGCGCCCGTGATGCCAATTTCATCACCGCCATCGGCAATACGCTCTTTTTTGCTTTTGTCTCGGTGATATTAGAATTATTCTTAGGCATGATTATCGCGCTCACCGTCAATTCTAAATTTTCCGGGCGTGGGCTAATGCGAGCAGCGATGTTGGTGCCTTGGGCAATTCCGACAGTGGTCTCGGCACGCTTATGGGAAGTGATGCTGCGCGATAACCAATCCGGCGTGATTAACAATATCCTGATGAATATCGGCATTTTGCAGCAGCCTGCGGCTTGGTTGGCGAACCCGGATATTCAAATTATGTCGTTAATCTTTGTGGATGTTTGGAAAACAACGCCGTTTTTTGCGCTGCTGCTGTTGGCAGGCTTACAAACTATCCCGGCGGATATTTACGAAGCCGCTGATGTGGATGGGGCGAGCAAAGTGCGCCAATTCTTTAACATTACCTTACCGTTGCTGCGCCCGACGATTGCTGTGGCGCTGGTCTTCCGCACATTAGACGCCGTTCGCGCTTTTGATGTGTTTGATGTCCTGCTCGGTAAAAAATTGCAATCTATGGCAACCTATAATTCGTTTGTTCTCATCGAGAATCAGGATTTTGGGTATGCCTCGGCGGTGGGGGTGACAATGTTCATTATCATTTTCACGTTCACGATTATTTATGTTCGGGCATTAGGCGTGGAGGCAGACTGATGACCCAATCAAATCAGGCACTTCATATCTTACAACGGGGCGCGTTCTGGTTGCTGATTATTATCATCCTCACGTTTACGCTGTTCCCGTTCTATTGGGCATTCAATTCATCGTTGAAGACCGAAGATGAAATTATTGCCCCGGCAACATATATCCCGCAAAATCCGCAGTTCAAAAATTATGAAGCCGTATTGAATAACCAGTTATTCCGGCAAGGCTTGGCAAATAGTGCGGTAGTTGCCGGGCTAACCGTCTTGATTTCGCTGGTAGTGGGGTCATTTGCCGCCTATGCGTTAGGACGACTGCAATTTCGTGGGCGCACAGTAATGTTATATCTGGTCTTAGCCATGACCATGTTCCCAACGATTTCGATTTTATCGGGGTTATATGCCATCGTGCGCGAACTGGGCGTCTTCGGCTCTATCAGTTCGCTGCTGTTGACGTATCCTATCTTTACGCTGCCGTTTACTGTGTGGGTGTTAGTGGCATTTTTTAAAGGGTTGCCCGCTGAATTAGAGCAAGCTGCCCTCGTGGATGGCGCAACATCGTTCCAGACGTTTTATATGATTTTGCTGCCGCTGACGGCTCCGGCATTGGTCACAACCGGGTTGCTGGCATTTATCGCCGCTTGGAATGAATATTTGCTGGCGGTATCGTTCACCGTAACCAACCCCGGCGCTCAGACTGTGCCTGTGGCGATTGCCAAATTCACAGGCGTGATTGCTCGGCAAGAACCCATTGTGGAAATTATGGCAGCGTCGGTTGTGGTGACTATACCGCTTATCGTGCTAGTACTCATCTTCCAGCGGCGGATTGTTGAAGGGCTGACGGCAGGCGCTGTTAAAGGTTAAATGATTGTAACTACTCAGCCCTCATCCCCTACCCCTTCTCTGAACTGCCGTCGCAAAGTGGGCTAG
>JALHOR010000171.1 GCA_022842885.1 Anaerolineae bacterium | reverse complement strand
GAGACCACCGAGATGTCACTGAGAAAAAAGGTTGATTTAACCGCAAAAATGCCAAGCACGCAAAGTTTTGGCTGATAGCTTTTGACTCAGCATTTAATCTTCAGCACCATAACATTTCACCACAGAGACACAGAGACCACCGAGGTGTCACTGAGAAAACTTTACAATACAAACCGATGAATGCCATCTTTCAAAACACGCACATTAAAATTAATCAACAGTCCTATTTTACATTTTGTGAGTTTGAGATAGGTGAGAATTTGTGCCATATGAATCGGCTCGATATGATCCACAGCTTTGAGTTCTACAACCACTTTATCAGCAACCAAAAAATCTAAGCGATATGCTGCTTGTATCACAACCCCTTTATATTGAACAGGCAACTCTTTTTCTTTCTCAAACGGAAGCCGTTGTAAGGCAAATTCATGCGCTAAACATACTTGATAGGCTGATTCTAATAAACCCGCACCAAGTGACCGATGCACCTCAATCGCAGCACCGATAATCTTTTCAGTGATGTCTCTTTCAGGGTAGACTTTGCTCATGGTTTCGCGCTCTTATGAAGATGTTTTCTCAATTTTTCTCTGTGAAACCTCAGTGTCCTCCGTGTCTCTGTGGTGATAAAAAACACACATTAATCCTGCGGTTGTTCGCCTTTGGACGATAAACCACCATCCACTTCGTAATTTGACCCTGTAACAAAACTGGCTTCGTCGGATGCTAAGAAAACGCACACACTGGCGACTTCTTCAATCGTGCCAACGCGCCCAATCGGATGCATATCATCAAACATGCCGCGCAGCACCTCCGGGCGTTGTTGCGCCGCCAGAAAATTGTGCAGCATGGGCGAATCAATCGTGCCGGGCGAAACAGCATTCACGCGAATACCCAAACGGGCATAATCCGTAGACATAGCACGAGTCAGCGCAATTAATGCCCCTTTCGTCGCGCTGTACGCCGCAATGCCCGGCAAGCCGCGAATGCCCGTGACCGATGCCATGTGGATGATGCTGCCCTGCCCGATTGCCAACATGCCCGGAATAACCGCACAATTAACCAAGTATGCGCCACGCACATTCACATCAAACACGGCATCCCAATTTTCCAGCGATGTTTCGTGCATTCTGCCCGTTGGCATGACGGCGGCATTATTGACCACCACGTTAATCGTGCCAGCCTCTTTTGCAAAAGCAGCGAGTGTCGTTTCAACTTGTTCTGCATCACGCAAATCGCAAATCAGAGCATGAGCCTTGCCATCTGCCCCACGAATTTGGCGCACGGTTTCATTCACCCCATCGGGCATCACATCCAATACGCCCACCACGGCGCCTTCTTGGGCGAAGCGTAAGGCGATACCACGCCCAATGCCATTGCCCGCGCCGGTAATCAGCGCAATTTTATGGTCTAAACGTTGCATGGTATTCTCTCCTACTCGGTTGTTAGAGATTAAATATTACGCTCAAGTTCAAAACGAGTGATTTTCTGTAGGGTCGAGGCAGCCTCGACCCTACAACAATACACTTTTCACACAATCTAAACATGCGTCAACATTATTATTTATAATACAATTTTGAACCACCAGGTCACTATCGCTACGCGCAGCACTCAAGATAAAAATCGGCAGTTTGACTGATGGCTGAATGCGGGCGGTTCTTGACTCAGCACTTAGTCCTCAGCACTCAGCACTATTTTCAGAACAAAACCTCTGTGCGCTCTGTGTCTCGGTGGTGATATATTTATTCTTTGCACCGCTGGACGAAATCCTCAAAAAGCGGCTGTGTTTTTTCCGTCATGCGTTCTGGATGAAATTGCAATCCAATCAAGCGCCCATCTAATGATTCAATCGCTTCAATGACACCATCTGGGCTGTGACCCACTGCGCGTAACCCCTCTCCCACCGTCGCCAACGCCTGAATGTGATAGGTATTAATCATCATCTCCGTGCCGAGCAGCGCCGCTACCCGCGATTCCGTATGAAATGTTACCGGATGTTCTGTGCCGCCGCGTTTGGGGCTGTGAGTCAGTGAATTTTTGCGCTGTGCCATGACATCGGCATAAATCGTGCCGCCTGCCTGCGCGTTGATAAATTGCATCCCATAACAAATGCCCAAGATGGGTTTATTGCTCATCGCTCCATAAATCAACGTATCGCCTGCATCGCGCACCGGATCAACGGGGGCTAAGTCCGCTGGCAATTCCCCAATGAGTCCCTTGGTGATGCCGGGTCCGCCCGTAATGACCAAGCCATCCAGCAACGCTGCAAAGGCTTGCGCCGCCGCCCCTGTTTCCAGCATGGGGACAATCAGCGGCAGTCCGCCAGCGCGTTCTATCGCCTGCACATAGCGATAATCGAGTGATTGTTCTTCATTATAGTAAGAGGTCGTGATGCCAATGCGCGGTAATGCCATGTTCATTTTCCTTAGTACCAAAGTGCCAGCCTCTATTTTAGCAATCTTTGCAACCCATAGCGAAAAATAAGCGTAGTTTGAAACAGAGAGCGCGTGTTGCAGGGATAAAAATATATAAACCACAAAGGCACAAAGAACACAAAGGGGTTTCCGGTGTGGTTTTTCGCTTTTGACTCAGCACTCAGCACTCAGCACTTAGAACTCAGCACTCACTTTTAGAGGAGGGGATGCATGTCACTTAGTCGTCGTCATTTTTTGCAAGCCTCTAGCATGGCTGCGGTGGGCGCGGGCTTATTGCCCGGCTTGCTGCACCCCCCACCCGTTAGCGCGGAGTCGATTGCCCCGGAATTGCACGTTCTAAATCGCCTCACTTGGGGCATTCGTCAGGCAGATGTTGCACACATTCAAGCATTAGGCATTGAAGGGTATATCGAATGGCAGTTGAATGACAGCGCCATTGCCGACCCGCTGGTAGAGGATTTTATCGCCAGCCGCCGCTTGTTGACCATGAGCGCCAATGAACTCTCCCCACTGGCAGGCGACCAATATGGGGTTGTCCTTAAAACGATGCTGTGGGCGCGGTTGTATCGGGCAATTTTCAGTGAGCGCCAATTGTTTGAGCGCATGGTCGAATTTTGGACAGACCATTTTAATATTCCCATCGGCGATTATTTATCCGAAAAAATCATCGAAGACCGCGAAGTAGTCCGGCGTTATGCCTTGGGGCGCTTCCGCGATTTGTTATTTGCGTCGGCGCAAAGTCCGGCGATTTTGCTGTATTTGGATAACGCCGTCAGCAGCAAAGACCACCCCAACGAAAATTATGCCCGCGAACTAATGGAATTACATACATTAGGCGTGGATGGCGGTTACACCGAACAAGATGTGATTGAAGTCGCACGGGCGTTCACGGGTTGGGGCGTGCGAAGTGGGCAAGAATTTTTCTTTGATATCAATAATCATGATATGGATGAAAAAGTTGTTTTGGGCGTGACACTGCCTGCCGGACGTGGCATTGAAGATGGCTTGCAAGTGCTAGATATAATGGCGACTCATCCGTCAACAGCCCGCTTTATCAGCTATAAATTATGCCGCCGTTTCATCAGCGATGTGCCGCCCGATAGCATCATTGATAGCACCAGCGTCGTGTTCACCCAGACCGACGGTGATTTGCGCCAAGTGATGCGCCATATTTTTACATCATCCGAATTTATGGCATCTGCCGGGCAGAAGTTTCGTCGCCCCATGGAAATGTTGGTCGCCATGATTCGGGCGCTACATCCTGCTATCAGCGTCAGCGACTCCGATACGTTTATTTATGCCCTAGAAGCGCCGGGGCATCTGCCCTTTTTCTGGCATCCTCCCAATGGCTACCCCGATGTTGCCGGAGCATGGATGAATACCAATAGCCTGTTAAGCCGTTGGAATATGGCATTCCAATTAGGGTTGGCAAGCGATGGCTATTTTGATGGCGTCACGCTGAATTTGGCGGCACTCATCCCACCCGTTGCTACCGTAGATGAATTGGTAGATGCCGCATTGGCATATTTCCCGGCAATCACTCTCAGCGATAGTGACCGCGCCCTGCTCATTGCCAGCATCGTCAGAGATGGCAACGCGCAGCAGCCCGTCACCGATGACTTGCGGGCGACGAAACTGCCTGGTCTGCTTGGTTTGCTGCTCGCCCATCCCGCGTTCCAATGGGAATGAGAAGAGCGATTAGCTTTTAGCCATTGGCGATTAGCTTTTAGCAACCGCTTTAGATTGGTTATGAACAGAATGTTGACGCTTATGTTCAAAACAAGTGATTTTCCGTAGGGACACGGCATGCCGTGTCCCTACAAATACCCACTTTTCATGCAATCTGGACATGAGCCAATGTTGAACAATAGAGCGCACCGAAAATGATAAAGAAGCCTTCGTGTACTTTGTGTTCTTCGTGGTTCAAAATAAATACACTATCGGATTATTCCGTTTATCAAACAGGCATTCAGCACTCTTGAATAGACGAAAGCGACCTCTTATGCCTATTTCCAGACGTAATTTTTTGAAAGCCGCAGGCGCAGCCGGCGTGTTTGGTCTGAGCGAAACATTGTTCCCAAATTGGATGCCGCGTATGGCATTTGCTGACCCCGGCACACAGGGAGAACGCGATATTTTGGTAGTCATTTTCCAGCGTGGCGGCATGGATGGCTTAAATGCGATCGTGCCGTATGGCGAAGGCAGTGCCTATTATGACCGCCGCCCGACCATTGCCATTCCTGAGCCGGGCAATTTTAATGGCGCGTTGGATTTGGATGGATTTTTTGGGCTGCATCCGGCGTTGGCATCGCTTAAAGAGTTATACGACGATGGCAAATTGGCGTTGATACATGGCGCGGGTTCGCCTGAACCCACACGCTCCCATTTTGATGCAATGGAATACATGGAACGCGGCACGCCGGGCGATAAAATCACTGGCACAGGCTGGATTACCCGCCATCTGATGACAGCTTCTTGGCAAAACGAATCGCCGTTCCGGGCGATTGGTATGGGGGCGATGGTGCCAGCGTCGTTGCGCGGTCCCGTATCAGCGTTAGCGCTGCGTTCCATTGCCGATTTTCATCTGGAAGGACGCATTGACCAACTGGCGACGATTCAGCGCACGCTTGCCGGATTGTATACGATCCATGCCCCCGAAACACAACTTAGCCGACAAGCGGCAGAAGTGTTCAGCACCATAGATTTGCTCAAAGAATTATCGGCTGTGAGCTATGTTCCGGCAAATGGTGCGGTTTACCCCGATAGCGAGTATGGCATGGGATTACGCCAAACCGCGCAATTGATTAAAGCTGATGTTGGGCTGGAAGTATCGTGCATTGATATTGGCGGTTGGGATACGCACGACGCGCAAGGTGGCACCGATGGTCAATTCGCGGCACTGTTATCCGAATTTGGGCAAGGGTTAGCCGCATTTTATACCGATATGCAGGATTACATGCCGAATATCACGGTCGTCACGATGAGCGAATTTGGGCGCACTTCTAACGAAAATGCCAGCGGCGGCACGGATCATGGGCGGGCATCGGGCATGTTTTTAATGGGCGGCGGCGTGAAAAGCGGCATTCACACCAATTGGCTTGGGCTGCATCCCGATGTGTTAGATGAGGGCGATTTGGCAGTGACCACCGATTACCGCGATATTCTGGCAGAAATTTTGCTGCATCGCGTCAAAAATCCGGCGCTTGACCAGATTTTCCCGAATTACACACCGACACTGCCGGGGTTATTTGCAACCCGATAAAGATTTGAACCACGAAGCACACGAAGGACGAACTATTCAGTTTTTTTCGCCCTCACCCTAAATCCCTCTCCCGAAGGAGAGGGACTTCACACGCTACTTGTTTGTCGCTCCCCTTCTCCTGTGGGAGAAGGGGCTGGGGGATGAGGGCTGAGTAGTTAAGGTATTTTTATCTTTATTTTTGCGTTTTTGGCGCTTTGGCGGTTGCTTAATTCTTAAATTCCTTACGCTGAAGGCGGATTGCTGAAAACCCAAACAAAGGAGAAATGGATGATGCGACTCACGTTTTGGTGGTTATTAGGCACTTTATTTGTTTTGATAATCTTCACGGGCAAGAGTGCCGCGCAAGACACGCTTACAACTGATGAGGTGATTGCTATCGTCGCCGCCCATCCCGCGTTTGCAACTGGCTTAGAGAACAGCCGCGATTGGACGGCACGCGCTTATAATACGCGCAATCGCTATGGGATTTGGCGCGTGGAATTTAGAAATGCCGATGGGGATGATTTGGGTTGGGCAGAACTCAATCCTTATAATGAACGCTTCTATTCGCATGAAGCCTATTTTGGCGCAACAGAGGCACAAGTTACAGCGGCAGAGCCTATCTTGCGTGAGTTTATCAGCACTCAGCCGGATATAGTAGAACTCATGGAAGACCCTAGCGTTTATGATATGTATGTGGATTATGATGGTTATAATGATTGGTGGGGCGTCTATATAGACCGTGCGGCTGATTCGCTGTATGTGGTGGTGCGCTTTGCGGAAAATAACCCGGATTCGCTGGAAAATCCGCAATTGGTGACGATTTATTTTGAAAATATCTTGTCTTATGACGAATGGTATACGGCGAGTTCACAAGAAGCCATTGCCATTGCGTTCCAACAGAGTGAGATTGCAGCGGCATTACGCGGCAGTGAAAACTGGACAACCACCACCACTACCGAAGATAGCATCGTCTGGAATGTCGTTTTTCTGGTGGATGCTGTCCCCGTTGCCGAAGCCACAGTCAATTTAGATGACAAGAGCGTGGTGGAATTTTCGGTTGGGGGATAAAAATTATGTTGGTTTCTGCCGGGGGAACAATGCCGAGACAGGCAATTTTAACCCCGGTAGCAATTTGCCGCCGGGCAACAGTTCTTGTTCGCGGAAAATGCGATATTTGCCACCGGGGATATACACCGTCACTTGCGGAAACTGCGGTTGCAAACACCAAATCTGCTGCGTGCCTGCTTGCAAATAGAGCCGTAATCGTTGTTTTAAGGCGTTTAAATTGGTCGTGTCCGTAATCAGTTCGATGCTCAAATCGGGGGCAAATGGGAAATAGCGATACGGATATTGGACGCTTTCCCACCGCGCTTTGGTCATGAAAGCCCCCCGTGGCGATAAAATCGTGTCTTGGCTCACTGCGAAACCGCATAAGGCACTCACGACTTCGCCCAAATGATGTTTATTGCTGTGTTCTTCTATTAGCATTGCCGCGCCCAATGCCACAATCGAATGCCGAAAACTGAGTTTTTCCAAGGGTACGACGCGCCCTTGCAGCAGTTCATACGGCTTATACCCATAGCGCATCCAAAACTCAGTGAGTGTGAGTGTGGCAAAATTCTCGTGCATGACCCTTCATCCGGCGGCGACATACCAAATTAGCAACCAAATCATAACGCGAAAACGAGTTTTTGCCTAATGACAGTTCTGCATTCGTTTTGCGGCGGGCAATCGTCAGGAAATGGCTATTGCACGTCATTGTATTCGGACTATGATAACTGACAATATACGGGTTACGATTATGCGACCTGCTTTATCAATGCAGGGGGATATCTCATGAAAAAAATCTCAAAACTGAGTTTACTCAGCATTTTATCAATTCTGATGTTGTTAGGTATTTTTAGCAATGTCAGCGCCCAAACCATCACCGAAATTCCGGGGCGGGCTTTGGCGACGATTAATTTACGGGCTGCCCCATCGGATACCGGGGTGGTTATCACGCGCATCGCGTTTGAAGACCGCTTTACGATTGAGGCACGCAATCAATTTGGCAATTGGCTGTTGCTGCGCTTGGCAGATGGCACGCGCGGGTGGGCAGCATCGCGCTTTGTTGGTTGGTCAGAAGAGATTGAGTTGGGAACGATTATTATCTCGTTTGAGACGATCGGGGATACACCCATCATCACCCCGGTCGCGGGTGCAGCGGCGGCAACCGCTATCCCAGCGGCTACCATTACTGCGCTCAATATCCCAGATGGCGAACCCGGTAGTGCTTTAGCGCGGTTGAACGTGCGCCAAGGTCCCGGCTTTACCTATGCCGTTGTCGGAACAGTGGAATATCGCACGCGCTTGGTGATAGAAGCCCGTAATGGCATCGGTGATTGGCTCTTGGTGCAATCGTTGGATAGCGACATTCGGGGTTGGGTCGCATCGCGTTTTGTGAGTTGGCGGCAAGAACGCGAATTGGCAAGTTTTGTCATTTCCGATGAACTTTTTGGCAATGCGGTTGCCATCACCGGAACACCTGTCATTGTGTCCGGCGCGGCTGCCAATGAACCCATCATCGCGCCCGCAGGCACAACCCCCGGACGCGCCCTCGTAGACCGCCTGAATGTACGGGCAGGTGCTGGCTTGGCGTTTGGTTCAGTGGGACAAATCCCATTGAATGAGCGCGTATTAATCGAAGCTCGCAGCCCGCGTGGTGATTGGTTGCTCGTGCGAACATTGGATGACCGTATTCGGGGTTGGGTGGCATCACGTTTTGTCGGCTGGTC
>JALHOR010000170.1 GCA_022842885.1 Anaerolineae bacterium | reverse complement strand
TAACATATTCGTCGCCATCGCGCACGGCACGAGTCTTGATGCGGGCAACATCCGAACCTGCATCGGGTTCACTAACGGCAATGGATGTGACCATATCGCCGCGAATTGCTGGAGCCAGATACGTTTCTTTCAAATATTCTGAGCCATGTTTTGCGAGTGCCGGGGTAGACATGCCTGTTTGCACGCCGGTTGCCATGGCAATGCCTGCCGCATCACATTTGCCCATTTCTTCGTTCAGCACCACCGTATACCAAATATCGGCATTTGCGCCGCCATATTGTTCTGGGTAATGCAGCCCCAAAAAGCCTAAATCGCCCATCTTTTTAAAGAGCATGTGTAATGGGGCAATGCCCGCCGCTTCCCATTCATCCACATGGGGGTTAATTTCTTTCTGGACAAAGTTCCGCACGGTGCGGCGGAACATCTCATGTTCTTCACTAAAAGGCTGATATAAATGTCGTGGTGCGATAGCCGGGGTGGCAACCATTACCTTATCCTCTCAACAACGTTATTTTGGCAAAATCTCTAAAATCGCTTGGGCAACGCTTTGGTTGCCTTCTTCGGTGATATGTACTAAGTCATGAAAAATATAGCGCGTTTCTGATTGGAATAAATCGGAGAGGAGCAAAATATTCTCCAATTGCTTATCTGTGCTGTACTGGCGTACCAACGCATCTACGTCTCGATATAAAGCCGTAAGACCGGGTTGGTCGCGTTCCATGCGCTCAACAATGCCTTGTTCAACCGGGGTCAATGTATCTTTATAGAGGATAGAGGGTTGCCAGACAAATAGCACCTTAACGCCATAATCTTCTGCCAAAGTGCTGATGAGGCGCACATTGGCTAACCAACGATCCACAATCGTTTGGGCAGAGGTGGGCTGTGCTGCTGCCAGTTCTAAACTAATCTCAGATAGGGCAAAATTAGGTAGGCGCAAAACGGGTTGACCAGTCCGCAGCAAGCGTCCCGCTTCACTATCATTGAAGCGCATATCTTCTTGCAGCGTGACACCCGCATAGCCTTGATAGTATGCCGCTAGAATGTCATTAAACCCCTGATAAAAAATGGCAGTATCCGGTACATTGTTTTGGGCAAGCTGCATCTGGAACAGAATCAAATCCTGCGTACTGACGTAGCCTGTTTGCCCATAATTCATGACGATGTAGGCATTACCCGATTCATGTAACAAGCGGGCAAGATGACTAGGAATGGTATAGGTATCCCGCGCCCCTTCACCCCAAACCGTGCTGCCGCCAAACATATAAATTCTATTGGCATTCTCAACATATTGGGGTGTATCACGCAGACCATTTTCACCGACGTTGATATACTCGCCATCAAACGGCGCTACTGTCCAGTAGGAATAGGGTAGCCAGCGAATGCGCGTGCGCGATTGTTCTGACCAAAATGCCTGTGAGGTGGGGATAGCGCCATCATCAATAAAAACCAACTCACGATAATCAAGCCCGCCACGCAGACGTTCATCTATCCCCGTAAGTCTTACGATTTGTGCGGTGAAAAAATAAAAAAATCCCAAAAATAATAATGCCACGATGGTCAATCCAAGCCCCATCCAGACACCGCGTGTTGTATTTAACCAGTTTTTTACTGCCTGAAAATTGACGGTTAGCATCATGCCCAATATGAGCAGCGACCAGCACGCCAGCAAAAATCGTGCCGGGTCAATATAGAGTGGCGCGACATTGATGAGCGCCAATCCTGCGAAAAAATTGAGTTCAATCAGGATAAACAGCAGCCCAAACGCGATGATTTTATTAGTAAGAATAGCGGTTATTTTTTCAGAGAGTGCCAATAATTTTTCCGGTGGTGTGCGAAATGACCACACACATAAGCCGAAAACAGCCAAAGTGAGCAGTCCAAATAGAACAATAATCGCGGTTCGCACCCCTGCAAAACTGGTATCCGCAGCGCCGGGGGTGAGGAGCAGCGCCAGCCATGTTATTAACGTGGGGATAAATGCCAGCAGCGCAAACCCGAACAAACTGCGGGCAAGGGTTTGGGCGGGGGATTCTGCTGTTATTTTTTCCTGCACAGGGTTTACTCTGCCTTTTCTAATTGCTGCGCCCGCTGCATGACCTGACGAATACGCTCTTGGTCGGCTGTGCCGTAGGTATCGAAACTCATTTACTCAACGGACGAATACGAATGCGATTAACCGTGAGAACTGTAATTGCGTTTACTAATTCAGATTCATGATTCTTGACTAACTCCGTAATGAGTAATCCTTTTAGATGACGGTCTTTGGCAAGAATTCGCACAAAAATAAATCCGTAAGTGGGTTTTTGGTGGCGCATCACAAGGGTTGAAAAATCTGAATCTTCGGTGATAAGAATGCGTTGTTCCTGTCTTGCCAATTCCAAAATTGAACTATCGTTATCACCAAAATCAAATTCAGCTACATATTTAACATCGTAACCCAGATTACGTAATGTGCGAACAATCAATCCATCGCAGCATTCGTCAGCTAGGAACGTTATCATCGGGATAGCTCAACTCAATATCTTCATTCGCAATGGTATCCGCTGCATAGGCGATTGCCGCATAAATATCTTCGGATGTTAAACGCGGATGAGCATCCATGATGTCATCAAAAGTCATGCCACCAGCGAGTTCTCTAAGAATCTGTTCAACAGGAATGCGTGTGCCTTTAATGACAGGTTTTCCCACCATGATGCGCGGGTCTACGGTGATACGCTCATGTTTGACAGTGTGCATAACATCATCTCCTGTTGTCATTACATCCTAAAATTACCATAACGCGGTGCGCCTTGGCTCACCCAATCGCGGTTATAGGACATACTCAAACCGATGGTCAGTGCCTGCCGGGTATCACGCGGGTCAAGCAAGCCATCATCCCATAAGCGGGCTGTGCCATAATACGGGTCAGCTTCTTTCTCGAAGGTTATTTTGACCATCGCTTTCATCATCTCGATATTTTCCATATCGGGTTCAACGCCAGCACGGCGGGCAGAGGCTTCTTGGATAATACCCAGAACACCTGCGGCTTGTTCGCCACCCATCACGGCAGTGCGGCTAGTGGGCCAAGCAAAAATCAGGCGTGGGTCATAGGGACGCCCGCACATGGCATAATAGCCTGCCCCATATGCACCGCCAATGAGTACCGTAAATTGCGGCACAGTGCTGTTAGCAACGGCGTTAATCATTTTGCTGCCATCTTTGATGATGCCGCCTTCTTCTGCCTGTTTGCCGACCATAAAGCCTGTGATATTTTGCAAGTAAATCAACGGGGTACGGCTGTGATTGCACAATTGGACAAATTGGGCGGCTTTGTTGGCACTTTCGCTGAATAAAACGCCATTGTTGGCAATGATGCCCACCGGAAAGCCGTTGATATAGGCATAGCCGCAGACCAAAGTGCTGCCATACTCTGGCTTAAATTCCAGCAACCGTGAGCCATCTATGATACGAGCGAGGATTTCACGCATATCCAACGGCTTACGAATGGTGTCTATTGGCACAATGCCGAGCAGTTCATCCGGGTCATAATAGGGGGCTTCGGGGGTACGATAATCGGCGCGAATGGTCTTTTGCCAATTTAACTGCTGCACAATCTCGCGCCCAATCCGCAGGGCATCTGCGTCAGTTTCGGCGACAAAATCTACTAAACCAGACACACGAGCGTGCATATCTGTTCCGCCAAGCGTTTCTTCATCCACTTCTTCGCCCGTTGCCATTTTGACCAATGGGGGGCCACCGAGAAAAGCGAGTGCCTGATTACGGACAAACACTGTGTAATCGCTCAAGCCGGGAACATAGGCACCGCCTGCTGTACTGTTGCCGAACACCAGCGAAATTTGGGGCAATCCTAACGCGCTCATCTGCGCCTGATTAGCGAAACCGCGACCCCCTTTGACAAATAATTCGCTTTGATGCGGCAAATTCGCACCGCCTGATTCAACCAAATAAATCGTGGGCAAGCCGTTCACACGGGCGATTTCCTGCGCCCGCAGTGATTTATCTACGGTGATAGGGTAACTGGTGCCGCCTTTAATCGCCGGATTGTTGGCGCTAATCATACATTCAATGCCACCGATAATGCCGATGCCTGTAATAATGCCTGCGCCCGGCGTCTCATCGTTATACATCTCATGCGCGGCGAGCGTAGATAATTCCAAAAACGGGGTATTGGGGTCGAGCAGCAATTCTACGCGCTCACGGGCGGGCAGTTTGCCGCGTTCTATCATGCGCTGGTTGCCTTTTGCGCCAGCATTACGAACCGCCGTTTGGCGTTCTGCCAGCGTATTGATTAATTGGCAGTTGTGGTCATAATAATTTTTATAATCATCGCTGCGGGTATCAATCTTGCTTTGGATGCGCTGCATAAGGGCGTCTTCTAATCGTATTATTTGAATGATGATTAGATTATACATAGAGGCAGATTATCTCGACAATCTCAGTTATAAGATTAATGAAAGATTAACGAAAACAAGTATGTTAATTATTAATGGAAAAACCTACATTCTACCTTAACGCTTATAAATCAATTTCAGGCGTATCATATCGCATTGTATTCAATTTTCGTCCGCGCTATTCATGCGGGGATTTTATGGTTATCGCACAATCAATCTATTCAGTAGCAAACTTCAGATTAAGGTTCAACACCCGATCTATCATCATCCATCACTATTCTTCAGACGCACCTCCCACCCAGTAATTATTCCATTCATCTACTAATTTCATCGTCTCCGCTGCTCATAAACTTTGGTTTATTGGGCATATTCATCATTCCAATGCTATTCGAGAAGGGAATAACAACTATGGCAGTCAATGTCAAACAATGGCTTTTGGGAAAGCCATTAGAAACGAAAGATTTACCGCATCAGGCGATTAGTCGTCCAGTGGGGCTGGCGGTTTTTGCGTCGGATGCCTTATCTTCGACGGCGTATGCCACCGAAGAAATTTTGATTATCTTGGCTTTGGCAGCAGGAGTCAGTTGGGTAGGCGCAGGTGGCTTGACTTTGGGCTTGTCGATTCCGATTGCGCTTGCTATTGCCGTGCTATTGGTGATTGTGACGATTTCGTATCGTCAAACGATTTATGCCTACCCGAATGGTGGTGGTGCTTATATTGTTGCCCGCGATAATCTGGGTGAAGTGCCGGCTCAAATTGCAGGCGCAGCCCTGTTGACCGATTATGTATTGACGGTTTCGGTTAGTGTCTCCGCTGGTGTGGCTCAGATTGCTTCGGCAGTGCCGGAATTGCTGCCTTATCGGGTGCAGATTGCGTTGCTAGTCATCATTTTTATGACGGTCATGAATTTGCGGGGGGTAAAAGAAAGCGGACGTATCTTTGCTATTCCCACTTACTTCTTCCTAACGATGATGTTTCTAACCTTAGCGATTGGGTTTGTCCGTCACTTTAGCGGTGGTTTGCCGCAAGTCACCGGCGTAGAGCCACACCATGTTGGCGCATTGCAGGATTTAACGTTGTTTTTATTCCTGCGAGCGTTTTCGAGTGGCTGTACGGCATTGACGGGCATTGAAGCGATTTCTAACGGGATTACCGCATTTAAAGACCCCAAAAGCCATAATGCAGCCGTTACCCTCGTCTGGATGAGCAGTATTTTGGTGACACTCTTTTTGGGCATTACGTTTCTGGCGAATCAGATTCATACCATACCCAGCGAATCTGAAACGATCATTTCGCAAATGTCCCGGACGATTCATGGCGAAGGCAGCATTTTATATTACCTGACTGTGGCAGGTACGACACTCATCTTGTTGATGGCTGCCAATACCAGTTATGCCGATTTTCCCCGTTTAGCGGCATTACATGCTGGTGATGGATTTTTGCCGCGCCAACTGACGCTGCGCGGTGGACGGTTGGTGTTTTCGTGGGGCATTATGGTCTTGGCGCTGGCATCGTCTATTTTAGTGGTGATGGCAGATGCGCGTACCACCAGTTTAATTCCATTGTATGCTGTCGGTGTATTTCTAAGTTTCACCATTTCGCAAACTGGGATGGTGGTGCGCCTACGGAAAATCGGCAAGCTAAAGCCCGGCGAAAAAATTCAGGGTTTAGAAACCGTTCTGGAATATGATGCTCATTGGCGACAACACATGGCAATAAGCGCCATTGGGGCTGTCTGTACTTTTGTGGTGATGGTGGTGTTTGCTGTCACTAAATTTGCCAGTGGCGCATGGTTTGTTGTGATATTGATTCCGTTATTGGTGTATGCGTTTTTCCAAGTACATCATCATTATAAGAATGTGGCGATTAGCCTGAGTATGGGGGGCATAAAACCACAAATTACCACGAGTCCCATGCGGACTGTTTTGCTCGTAGATGGTGTTCATAAAGAAACTGTGCGGTTGGTGAATTTTGCCAAATCTTTAGGGCATGACTGGCAAGCCATTCATGTTGGTGTCAATCCTGAAAGAGCGCAGCAAGTGACAGAGCGTTGGCAAGAGTATATTGGTGAAGGCGAACTGATTGTATTGCCATCGCCGTTCCGGTTGCTAGCAGAACCTATCCGGGAATATATTCTCAAGTTGCAAGTAGAGCATCCGGGATGTTATGTGCATGTGGTGATGGGAAATTTGGTGATGGATACTTTCTGGGAACAGACATTGCACCAGAATACATCGCTCATTTTTAACTTGTCATTGAGCCGATTGGAAAATGTCGCGGTTACAACCGTGCCGTATCAGATTCATCATCAGAAAAAACACTCCGAAACTGTTTAAAGATACTGCCTCCACATCGTAGTCCTCTAGCCTCAGCCTGCCTATTTGGCAGGCTGGACTCATCAACAATTTCACTTCCCCGCTAAAATTGGGCAATATTTTGCTTTGTTTGCCTCATATTTTATGGTATATTAATCGTTTGCGTCAGTTTATCATCGGAGCTAACATAATTATGGCAAATGTGAATATTCGTCAGCTTCTTATTGGGAAGCCGCTGGCGACCAAAGATGCCATCCATGAACGTTTGAATATTCCCAGAGCATTGGCGGTTTTTTCGTCTGATGCTTTGTCTTCCAGCGCCTATGCGACGGAAGCAATTTTGCTCGTGTTGCTGGCGGCAGGGTCAGTAGCATTAGGGATTTCGTGGCCCATCGCTATCGGGATTGCCGTGCTGTTGGTGATTGTTGCTATTTCGTATTACCAGACCATCCATGCTTATCCGAATGGCGGCGGCGCATACATCGTCTCTGCCGATAATTTGGGACGCACGCCGGGTCTAGTGGCAGCAGCAGCACTGCTGATTGATTATACTTTGACGGTTTCGGTCAGTATTTCGGCAAGTGTCGCGGCGATTACGTCGGCGTTTCCAGAAGTCACGCCGTATCGTGTTGAAGTGGCATTAGCATTCGTTGTAATCATCACCGTCCTGAATCTGCGCGGTGTCAAAGAAAGTGGTACGGTTTTTTCGATTCCTACCTATGCGTTTATCGTCGGTATGTTAGGCTTAATTGCCTTTGGGATTGTGCGGGTTTTAACAGGCAATATTCCGCCGATGCCAGAAGAATTCCGCGCGATTGCTGAAGCTGCTCCTACCCATGCCGTGAGCGAATTGACGCTCTTTTTGATTCTGCGGGCATTTGCGGCAGGGTGTACGGCATTGACTGGAGTCGAAGCGATTTCCAATGGTATTCCGGCATTTAGACCGCCGGAAAGCAAACACGCTGGACAAACCCTCATCATGATGGTGGCATTGCTTTCTACCATGTTTGTGGGCGTAACATTTCTGGCGAATCATTTCCCCATTGCGGTTGTGCATGATTCCGAAGTGACTGTCTTATCGCAAGTAGCACAAGAGGTCTTTGGCGGGCAGAACATTTTCTACTACTATATTCAGTTCTCGACGATGGCAATCCTGTTTTTGGCTGCCAATACTGCCTATGCCGATTTCCCGCGCTTGGCATCGTTGATTGCGCGTGACCGTTTCTTGCCGCGCCAGTTGACCAATTTGGGTGATAGATTGGTTTTCAGCAATGGCATTATCAGCTTGGCATTTGTGGCAAGCATCTTGATTGTTATCTTTGATGCTGAAGAACATAATTTGCTGCCGCTGTATGCTGTGGGTGTATTCTTGAGCTTTACTCTGTCCCAATCCGGGATGGTGGTACATTGGCTGAAAGAACGGCGCAATCCAGAATTTAAACCGACCACAGCTTGGTATCTACGCTTGGCGGTGAACGGGTTTGGTGCCATCTGCACGTTTATCGTCATGCTAGTACTGATGGTTACAAAATTCACTGAAGGCGCGTGGGTTGTGATTGTTGCAATTCCGATCATGATGGCAATCTTTGTCAAAATCCATCAGCATTATGGAGAAGTTGCCGAATCGTTGACATTGGATGGCTTGAAACCGGGCCCCATCTATGACCAACACCCTGACCGGAGTGAGCTACCGGTGGTTGTTCTGATGAACAGCCTGAATCGCTGCTCTATTCAAGCATTGGAATATGCCATGCGCTTATCAAAAAATGTGCGGGTATGTGCCATTAATATCGAAGAATCGGCGATCGAAAAACTCAATGTGCAGTGGCAACGATGGAATTTGCAGCATATTCCGTTAGATATTGTTGAATCTCC
>JALHOR010000169.1 GCA_022842885.1 Anaerolineae bacterium | reverse complement strand
CACAGAGCAAAACAGGATAGCAGTTTTCTGGCACGCGGCTCACGCTTAGACCAATTTGAAACATGGGCGGCAGAAACCCAATTATCGCTGACCGTCCGCGAAAAAGCCTATCTCGAAAAAAGTATCGTTCAGCGGGATTTAGATGCTAAAGTTGAATTAGAGCGCCAAGCCCGCGAACAACATCTGGAAAAACGTTCGCAAAATTTCCTGCGCGGTTTGGTGGCGGTGTTTGCGGTGGCGTTGGTGCTTGCGATGGGATTATCGGCGATTGCTTTCACTCAACGGCAAGAGGCGCAAAATGCGCGTATTACTGCCGAGCGTAACGCGATAGTCTCGCAAAGTTTGGCACTGGCAGCGGGCGCACAGACAGCAATGCGCGATGGTCTCTATGATCAAGCACTCTCCTTGGCACTTGCTGCCAATCAAATTGAACAACCGCCGATTTTTGCCGAGCAAACCCTGTATGAAGCGGCATTGGTACCCGGTACTGTTCAACGCATTCCGGGGGATGATTTTCTGCGCTTCGCACTGGACATTAACCCGGATGGCACCACATTTGCCTCAGCTTCGGATAAAGCTGTTGTACTGTGGGATATTGCTACTGGGACGGAAATTCTGCGGCTTGAGGGTGGTCACACCGATAGTATTGGCGATCTTGCCTTTACCCCTGATGGTCAAATGCTATTATCGGGTGCCTACGATGACACATTAGTATTATGGGATTTAACTACCTACCAGATTGTTCGGCGCTTTGAGAACTCAACAGGCGATGTCAACAATGTGGATATTGCTGCGGACGGTCACACTATCATCACAGGAACAGAGCAAGGTGTAGCAGTATTATGGGATTTGCAGACCGGGGAAATGTTGGGAGAATTGGTAGGGCATGACCCGGCTTTCCAAATCCATGATGTTACCTTCAACCGAGATGGCACACAGGCATTGACCGCCTCTGAAGATGGCACCATGATTCTGTGGGATATTCTTAGCCAGAGTGTGATACGCCGCTTTGAGGCGCATCAAGATATTATTTTTGGTGTTGCCTTTAGTCCTGATGAAATCCTCGCCGCTTCAGCCTCGTTTGACCAAACAGTCATTATTTGGAACATTAACACGGGCGAAATTCTTCATCAACTGCGCGGACATACCGATTTCGTCTTCAGTGTTACTTTTAGCCCTGATGGTACTCGTTTGCTCTCGACATCACGCGATCAAACGATGATTCTATGGGATGTTGAAACAGGGCTGCCCATTCGTGTTTTCTTTGGCAGCGAAGGGCGTATGTTAAGCGTTGCTTTTCTCGACGACAGCACGGCGATAACGGGTACAAGTTCAGGGAACTTTCGTATCTGGTCATTGGAGAGTGCGGCAGAAATACACCATTGGCAACCAACGCATGACCCCATTATGAGTATGGCGCTGGGTGCTGATGGCATAACAGCAGCACTCGGCTTGAACAATCGCATTGTTCTCGTTGACCTCACTACAGGTCATATCACCCATCAATTTGAACATAATGAGGGTTTGACAACCGCCGTGATTCTTAGCGCAAATGCTACAGAATTAATGGGTGGCTTTGAAACGGGCAGCATTATCCGTTGGGATGTCGATAGCGGAAGTCGGTTGTTGCAATATGCAGAGGAAGCTGGGGACGAATTTACGACTTTTCATGTTCATGACCTTATTTTCAGCCCGGATCAGCGAACCTTTATTTCTGTATCTGATGACCGCACCTTGACGCTATGGGATGTTGAAAGTGGACAAATTCTGCAACGTATCGAAAACCCAACCGATACGATTAATACGGTTGTTTTTAGCCCTGATGGACAGCTTATGGCGGCTGGAAGTGGAACATTTCGCTACGTTGTTCCCGGTGCTAATGATTACAGTATCTATCTTTGGAATGCACAAACGGGCGATTTAATTCACCAATTTGTTGGGCATGAGGGTCCAGTTGTTGATTTGCAATTTAGCCCTGATGGACAAACCTTGCTTTCTGGTTCGATTGATTCGACAGTACGTTTGTGGGATGTTGAGAGTGGCGAGCAGGTACAGCGTTTTGAGGGACATGCCGGCAGTGTCCGCAGTGTTGACTACAGCCCCGATGGACGCTATGCAGTCTCTAGTTCAGAGGATACTACGATCATTGTGTGGAACTTAACCACCGGTGAACTGTTACGCCGCCTAAACGGACATGTAAGTGCCATCAATGAGGTGAATTTCACGCAAACAGAAGATTTTATCTGGTCAGCCGCAGAAGATGGCACAATACGGCTGTGGAATCCACAACTGGATTTGAATGATCTCCTAAACTGGACTCGCGCCAACCGCTATATCCCCGAACTCACTTGCGACCAACGGGAATTGTATCGGCTTGAACCGCTGTGCGTTCCAGAACAATCCGGCTAAAAATGTAGCACACAGGGCGAGACCACCCGGTTTCGCCCCGGTGCATTTCAAAATAGGTGGGCGGGCAATTCAGTCGCGTATGATTTTTGCTTTTTGCGCTATTGTGTGGTTTATTTAGCATACGACATTAATCAGCAATAGGAATGTATGATGATTGCCGATACCTTGTTAAAAGAGCTACAAAATCTCAACCGTGCTGAAAAGTGGGAAGTGATTCAAGTCTTGATGACCGACCTTGCCGATGAAGAAAAAACGATACTGCATCATGGCAATGTGTATGAAATCTGGTCGCCCTTTGATGCGCCACAAGCCGCTGCAACGCTATCGCAGATGGTGGCTGACGTTTGTTTTTATCGTTCACAAAACAGATTTGAAATTAATACGAAAGACTCTGGGACAGTTTCATGACACTCCACAAAATCGGCATTGTCACCGTTTCGGATAGAGCCTCACGCGGGGAATACGAAGACAAAGGCGGACCTGCGATTCAGGATTATTTTGCGGAAATTCTCACGGGTGAGTGGCAACCTGTGGCACGAGTTATCCCCGATGAGCAGCGCGTCATCGAAAAAACGCTGATTGAGTTGTGCGATAGCGAAGGTTGTGCGCTGGTCATCACCACTGGCGGCACGGGTCCCGCCCCGCGTGATGTGACGCCGGAAGCCACCGAAGCGGTCTGCCCCAAACTGATGCCCGGCTTTGGCGAACTCATGCGGAAAGTATCGTTAGAGAAAGTCCCCACCGCCATTTTATCGCGGCAAACAGCAGGTATTCGCGGCAAAACGTTAATTGTGAATTTGCCCGGTCAGCCGCGTGCCATCCGTGAATGCTTGGATGCAGTCATGCCCGCTATCCCCTACTGTCTGGAACTCATCGGCAGCGGCTTTTTGGAGACGGACGCCACCAAAGTGCAGGCATTCCGACCAAAGAAGTAGTGATTAAAAAATCACGGCATTTTCACCGGGTCTGGTACAGGTTCATTGGCATACGCCAGCACAATTTTTTCACGCGGGATGCCCCGCCCCAACAGCGCATCATACAGCGGCTTGTCGGTGCCGTCATTTTCAATCACCACAATATCCCCGACTACTCTGGCAAGAACCACCACGCCAGCCAAAATATCATAGCGCGGATAATCCACTGCATTCACCGCATAAATATGGCGTTTTTCATCAAATATAGGAAATAGACGAATGTTGATACCTACCCCATCGCTGGCGTACTCTAGCACTTCTTCGCGCACAATGTCTACTAATGTATCCATTCAACCACCTCCTCTGTATTTATTATAACAAAAAAACAGGGACGCTATTGCACCCCGCGTCCCTGCTTTTCACCCTACATATCACCTAGCATTATGCGTTGTAGGTGTCAATTTCCCAGTGCTGTGGTGAGCGCCAAATGCCGGAAAGCAGCAACTCACGGATAGCGTAAAATTCTTTCGGCAGGCGGTCATACAATTTGATGAACAATTCTTCGTGCAGCAGCACTTCACGCTGCCATTCTTCACGCTCGACAGACATCAAATCTTGGAATTGTTCGCGGCTGAAATCCAAGCCATCCCAATCCAAATCTTCATAGCGCGGCATCCGTCCAAGGGGCGATTCAACGGCTTTGGCTTGCCCATTGGCGCGTTCCACAATCCATTTGAGGACACGCATATTTTCCCCAAAGCCGGGCCACAAGAATTTGCCAGCCTCATCTTTACGGAACCAGTTCACACTGAAAACACGCGGTGGGTCAACCACCTCACGCCCAATTTGCAACCAATGATTGAAGTAACTTGCCATGTTGTAACCGCAGAATGGCAGCATTGCCATCGGGTCGCGGCGCACTTCGCCAATTTTGCCCGCAGCAGCAGCCGTCATTTCACTGCCCATCGTGGCACCAATATACACACCAAACGTCCAGTTAAATGCCTGATACACCAGCGGCACTACATTACTGCGTCTGCCACCGAAAATGATGGCTTTAATCGGCACGCCGGACGGGTCTTCCCATGCCGGGTCAATCGAAGGGCATTGGCTGGCGGGGGCGGTAAACCGTGCATTCGGATGAGAAGATTTGCGCCCACTGTCTGGCGTCCACTCTTGCCCTTGCCAATCAATCAGATGGGCAGGCGGCGTATCGGTCATGCCTTCCCACCACACATCGCCATCATCTGTTAGCGCGACATTGGTAAAAATGCTGTTGGCGGCGCAGCTTGCCATAGCATTCGGATTGGTTTTATCCGATGTGCCGGGCGCAACCCCGAAATAGCCCGCTTCGGGATTGATGGCATATAAGCGTCCATCTTTGCCCGGTTTCAGCCACGCAATGTCATCGCCAATCGTCGTGACTTTCCACCCTTCGAGTTCTTTGGGCGGGATGAGCATGGCAAAATTGGTCTTGCCGCACGCACTAGGGAACGCCGCCGCCACATACGTTTTCTTGCCTTGTGGGTCTTCTACGCCCAAAATGAGCATGTGTTCTGCCATCCAACCTTCATCGCGTCCAATAACCGACGCAATCCGTAAGGCGAAACATTTTTTGCCGAGTAGCGCGTTCCCGCCGTAACCGCTGCCATATGACCAAATCGAGCGTTCTTCTGGGAAATGCACGATATATTTGTGGTCGTGGTTGCAGGGCCAGGATACATCTTGTTGTCCGGGTTCTAATGGCACACCCACTGTATGCATACACGGCACAAAATCACCATCGCCCAACACATCCAACACTTTGCGTCCCATGCGCGTCATAATACGCATATTGACGACCACATACGGCGAATCGGTGATTTCAACGCCAATATACGAAATGTGCGACCCCAACGGACCCATGCTGAACGGCACAATATACATCGTGCGCCCACGCATACAGCCCTCAAACAATTTATCCAGCGTGCCATGCATTTCTTTGGGGTCTACCCAATTATTGGTGGGACCCGCGTCGTTCTTGTTGATACTGCAAATAAACGTCCGGTCTTCAACCCGCGCTACATCCGATGGGTCGGAACGCGAGAGATAACTATTCGGACGCTTTTCAGGATTCAGGCGAATAAAAGTGCCGTTATCCACAAGGATTTGGCACATGCGGTCGTATTCTTCTTGAGAGCCATCGCACCAGTAGACATCATCTGGTTGGCAGAGTGCCACCATCGCATCAACCCAGTCGCGGAGTTTGCGGTTCTGCACGTAGTCCGGGATGTTCATGCAAGTTCCCCTCTATTAGATTGGTGAATTTATTGCTCGACCATCACTATAACAGAAGCTACGCCGAACCTAAAGCGATATTTGACGGGTTTCAATTGTGACAAATATCACAATAAGTATCGAATAGAAGATCAGAGTTAAAGGTTAAAAGATGAAAGTTAAAAGTAGTAATCAGTTGCTCAGTTTCAAACATCAAAATGGCTGGTATCGCCCTAGACTAAAAGCATTATGCAAACAGTCTCTTTAGCAGACTTGTCTTTTGGTAGCCGGAAACTTTAGTTTCTGGCGGCATAATGCAATGATGATCGAACTTTGCAACTGAACAGCTAAAGTTGAAAGCTAAAAGCCAGCGGCTAAATGCTAACCTGCTGATAAGAAGATTAATGTTTCATTAAAAACGTGGTAAATGTTGAGGCAGTGCGTTAAACTGATAAAACGATTTACTAAAACGATTTACCGTTCATTTGGCATAACGGATAAATCATGGCAATTGGCAATAATGCCTAAATATTAATTATGGTTTACAGGAGTATCTCTATGAAAAACCGTCTCTTAATTGTGATTTGCCTGCTCGCGTTGATGTTAGGCGTGGGCGCTGTTGTGGCTCAGGATGATATGAGCCTGATGCTCGCCGGTTGGTCTTCCAGCCCGGAAGAAGATGCCGCGTTGAGCGCGCTGTTGGTGCAATTTACGGAAGAAACAGGCATCGCTGTTGAATTTGCCCCCTCGCCCGATTTCCGCACCACCATGCAAACCGCTTTCGCCGCTGGCGATTATGCCGATGTGTTCTACATTGATAGCTCGGTGCTGCCCGACTGGGTAGAAGCCGGCGTCGTGGATGTGGGCGAAGGCAAGATTGAAGACCCCGAAGGCTTCTATCCGGCATTGCTCGACATCTTCACCTATGAAGGCACGCTGTATTGCCCGCCCAAAGATTTCTCCACCATGGCGCTGCAATATAACAAAGACCTGTTCGACGCCGCTGGTTTGGAATACCCAACCGCCGATTGGACATGGGACGATTTACGCGCCGCTGCTGAAGCTCTGACCGATGCTGATGCCGGTGTTATTGGTTTGGCAACCCCCCCGAACTTTGAACGCTGGCTGCCCTTCCTGTATCAAGCCGGTGGCGCTATCTTCGACGAAGAAGGCGCGTATGCCCTAACGAGCGATGCTGCTACCGCCGCGTTGGAATACTACATCAGCTACAGCACCAACGGTATCGGTGGACCGCCGTCATTGGTGGATGCTGGTTGGGGTGGCGAGGCTTTCGGTACTGGTCGCGCCGCTATGGCGATGGAAGGCAACTGGGTCATCAACTTCCTGTTGCAAAATTACCCCGAATTGAACTGGGGCGCCACTGAACTGCCCGCTGGTGAAGCTGGCAAAGCCACCATGGCATTCACCGTGTGCTACGGCGTCGGTGCTGCCACCAATGAAACTGGCACGAATGAAGCCGCTTGGCAGTTGGTCAACTTCCTGACGAGCGAAGAAGGTCAGGTTCGCGCCGCTGAAGTTAGCTTTGGTCCGATGCCCACCCGCCCCGGTGCCGCTGAAGCCTATTTGAACACTTGGGTTGAACGCACCGAAGGCACGAAATTTGATGCCGCCGAAGTGAACGCCTTTATCGCTGGCTCGGAATATTCGTACCGCTGGCAGCTTCCGGTGGGCTTCCAACCGTTTGTGGACGCCTTCAACGCCGCCCTGCAACAATCTTTCGGTGGCGATCTGAGCGCCGAAGATGTGCTGTTTGAAGCTGAACTTGCCGCTGAAGAAGTCATGCAGTAAAGAAAATCTTGCATCAAGTAGGGCGCGAATCAACTGATTGAGCGCCCTATATCGCTGACAATTAGGCTGTTAGCTGTTAGCTTTTAGCTAACGACTAAAAGCTAACAGCCAAAACAAATTTGTTTTAGATTTGGATGTTTATAACACATAGCACTTTTCTAGCAATTATTTCATAAGGCGGTTTTATGACCACTACCGCACCCCCAACGCAACAGAACATTCAGTACAAAACTCAGGGACAAAGAAAACTTGAAGAAGCCATCACGGGTTACACGTTTGTTGCCCCGGCGATGTTGATATTTCTCGTTTTCTTGATTTTGCCCATCCTGTTCGCGGTATTCATCAGCCTGACGGATTGGAACGGCATTAGCCCGTTGGGGCAATCTGCCAAAGGCGCGACCGGAACAGTTGAATTTAGCAATACATCGGGGGCGGCACTGACCATCCCGGCCGGCACAATTATCACGGCGGAAGGCGATGATGACATCATCGTCGAATATCGCACATTAGAAGATGTGGCACTGCCCGCCGATGACACTCCCACCGCTACTACCGTCGAAACGGTTGACAATGCGTTGGGCAGTGGCACGAATATTTCCGCTAATCGGATTACCGGGTTGCCCGCCGATTTGGTCGAAAAAGTGACTGTGACCAATCCCCTGCCTATCAGCGGTGGTGTAGATGCCGCGTTTAATATGGTCGGGTTGGAAAATTACAATTCGCTGCTGGCAAAAGAAGGCTTGGCACAACGTGACTTTTTCTTGTCTGTTAAGAACACCGTCTACTTTGTGTTGGGTGTCGTCCCCGTGCAGACGTTCTTATCGCTGCTGTTGGCAGTGATTGTGAACCAACGATGGCTGCGGGCGAAAGGTGTTTTTCGGACGGCGTTCTATTTCCCGTCTATCACCTCATCTGTCGTGATTTCGATTATTTTCATGTGGATGTTCACGCGCGGCGGGTTGGTAAACGGCGTGTTATCCGGCTTATTCCCCAATTATCAAACCGTTACTTGGCTAGATGATGCCAATGGCATATTGCATAATTTCTTAGGCGTGCTGGGCATCACCCCCGATACCGTGGGCGAATGGGCAGACCAGCGCCTTGCCGGAATCAAATTGTGGGATTGGCTCAGTGGTCCCAGCGTGACGATGTTCACCATTATGATTTTGAATACGTGGACGACTATCGGCACATTGATGATCATTTATCTGGCGGCGCTGCAAAATATCCCCACGCAGCTCTACGAAGCGGCACAAATT
>JALHOR010000168.1 GCA_022842885.1 Anaerolineae bacterium | reverse complement strand
TAACCGAAATTACGCGCCTGCAAAAGGGTGAAACTGTATTAATACAAGGGGCAAGCGGCGGCGTTGGGAGTTATGCGGTGCAACTTGCTAAATTATTAGGGGCAGGCAAAATCATTGGGGCAGTCAGTTCATTTACTAAACAAGAAGCAGTCTTGGCACTAGGGGCAGATGCGGTGGTGAATTATGCTGAACCGGATTGGGCAAATCAAGTAAAGCACCTAACCGATGGTCACGGTGTGAATATTATTCTGGAGATGGCAGGTGGCAAAACCTTTGCGAATAGTTTGCAAACGTTAGCACCGTTTGGGCGCGTGGTGGTTTATGGGATGGCAAGCCGTGAACCATTAGAGTTTGATAATGACACTATCCTGAAGTTTTTCTACAATCCATCTCTAAACCAATCTATTCATGTCTTCAATTTAGGGTTATGGTTTGGATTGCAACCTCAAGCAAGTGTCAATGCCATGCAAACCTTGATTGGATATGCAGCGTCTGGGCAAATTAAAATACCTGTCAATCATGTACTGCCTCTTTCTAAAGCTGCTGAGGCACATCGTCTGATTGAAACAAGAACGACCACGGGTAAAATAGTTCTTAAGCCGTGGCTGGAGGCATAAGTGCTGATTTCAAATCCATCAACATACTTTATCAATGTCCCTATCTGGACTATTACAATAATCGCCGAGCATTAAAAAGCGACTGCCCGCTGTCAAGGGCAGTCATTTCTAAAGGTTTTTTTCTGGCTTTAGCGTCGTCTGCACACTTGCCAGCCACGCGCCGCCTTCGGCTTGGCACAGGGCATCCAACAGCATGGTTTGGCGTTGCACCACCCCGGCAGTGTTACAAATTGACAGGGCAGTTTCATAATCTTCGATGGCGCTTTGCCGCAACGTGTCATCTTGTTTTAGCAGTGATAACCCCGCCAACGCCAGCGCATGAGCATAACGCACTTGGTACAAACCCAATGTAGATTTGAGAATCACCTCCGCTTGGCGCAAGGCTTTCTCGAATATCGCTTGTGCTTCATCAAGCAAATTCAACCGTGTCAACAACGTGCCATGAATCGCTAGCACAATCGCCAGATTAATCGGCACATCCTCATGCTGGCTGATAATGCGGGTAATATCCAGCGCCTTTTCAAGCTGCCCATTGAGCATATATGCCACAGCTAAATAGCTACCTTTATAACTGGCTTCGCGCACCAAATCGTATTCATCGGCAATTTGGAAGGCGTATTCTAAATCTTGGATTGCCCCGGCATAATCGCCCAGCGCAATTTTAACCATGCCCACATCACCGAGATTGAGCGCCTGCCCGCGTTCATCGGTTAATTGGCGATAAATGGTCAAGGCTTGCCGAAAATTTTCTTCTGCCTGCCCATATTCACCAAGCAGATACGACACCCAACCCATGCCGCCGCGTGTATTGGCAATTAGTACATCATGCTGTCCACTGTCGGTTTCGTACAAGCGAATCGCATTGCGCCAAAAATCGCGCACAGTGCCAAAAATCCCTAAGTCATAATAGACCCAACCCATCATTTCTAACGCCTGTGCCATGCTCAAATCATCGCCCGCTTGTACGGCGGCTTGCTGCACTTGGCGCGTGTAGCGTTCAGCATCATGTAATTGCCCCGTCAGGCGGCAGGCAGCGGCAAGGCGCAATAAGACTTGGCGCTGGAGCGCCGGGGTGGTGATGTGCGCTTGCAGACTTTCATATAATCGTTTTAAATCGCCATAATAGGCACCCGGCGACAAATATTTTTCGTCGAGCCACAACAAGCGTTGGGCAGCCGTTTCGTAATCTTGCGCCAAAATCCGCTGGTCAATTTCGCTGCGATACATGGGCAATTGTTCGCGCCCATCGGTGGGGGCTTGCAAACTTTGATAATACTCGGCAATCCGTAAGTGAATCTGCTGCCGATTAAAATCACCACCGCTGACCGGAATTTGGGCATAACTGTAGTCGCGGTCAATCGGATGTAGTGCCAGCATTTGTGTCTCGCGGTCAATGCTTAGGAAAAATGTTTTGATGAGCCGCGCTAAAATATCGCTCAGGTCGGTTTGGGCGGCAAAAAAGGGCGCAGCCATCGTCACGAAATTCGCTTCGTGGATGGGCAGATTAAAGGCGGCAATGCATTGCATAACGCGCTGTGCTTCCGGCGAAAGGCGGTCGAAGGCTTGCTGCACCAGCACTTCCTGCACGCTGCCTTGCACCCGTTGCGTATCCGCAATAATTTTATCTACCGTGAGCAGCGGCTGACTCTGCAATAAGCCAGCAATCACTTCCAAAGCACGCGGGTAGCCCCCGGTTAGTTTTGCCAGCACGCGCAGTTTGGCAGCATCGGTTTGGCGCAATTTTGCCGCACCATCGGGGTCACACAAGCGCAAGAGTTCGATACTTTCGTCCGGCGATAAGCCCGTATCCATGTCGCGCTGGCGTTTGCGAATTTGGATAGATGCCGGAAAGGTGATTTGTTCGCGCCCGGTCATGATGATTTGTAAGCCGCTGCCTTGCCCAATCGCCATCTCCAAAAAGAGCAGCACATCTCTATCCTGAATTTCGCCGGTGATGGGGTCTTGCAGCGTTTCCATATTATCCAGCAGCAAGACATATTTGCCGCCGCGCAGCCGTTCTAACAAGGCGATGATAATATCCTGTGTTTTGGCGCGTTCTGTGGTTTCGGTTTCTTCCGGTGCTAAATTCACCAAGCGGCTTAAATCGGTAATGATGCGCGGTAAATTGATGCCCGTGCCATTCGTCCCCGCACTCAACGCCACAATGCCATGAATCAGCGGTGGATTTGCTTGCAAAATATCCAGCAAAATCCGGCTGATGAGTGCTGTTTTGCCAATGCCGCCGCGCCCATACACCAAAATCAGCGGCGTGCCATCTTGTATCAAGCGCCGCAATTCTTTCTGTTCAGCAGACCGCCCTACAAATCGCTCCGAATCCACGACTTGCGGCAGAATATTAATCAGGCGGGTTGGGGGTAATGGCGAGAGTGTTGATTCTGGTTCGGTGGGCGCTGCGACAGCCAGCGTCTCGTTATCTTGGTTAAACCAATAACCAATCGCCGCGTAAGTAAGGATAAATTGCGGATTTTTGCGGTCATCTTCAATTTTTTTACGTAAACGACTGATATAAGTATGGACATAATCCACTTCATCGTTATAAACATCGCCCCACACTTTTTTTAACAGCAGGCGATGTTCCAACACTTGATTCTTATTGATGAGCAGTTCGCGCAGTAAGCGCCATTCGGTGGCGGTGACGCGCACATTAGCGCCATTTTTTCGTAGGCGATAAGCACTTAAATCAATTTCGAGGTTGCCACTGTCAAAAACGAATCGCATACATCACAAACTTTCGATATTCTATAATCGGGCATATTGTACCTGACCAGACGATATTTGTGGTTAGATAATTGAAATTTTTCTGGTACTAGGTCAAAATAGAATTGTTATGATGTAACCAATTTTCAACAAATACATGGTTGTTTTATGAATATTGATGGCAAACATTATCGCACAATTTGGCTGCATCCCCACAATCGGGCAGTGATTCAGATTATTGACCAACGCTTGCTGCCGCATGAATTTAAAATCGTGGATTTAACCACCGTTGCCGAAGTTGCCCACGCCATCAAAGCGATGTTGGTGCGCGGAGCAGGGCTAATAGGCGCAACGGCAGGGTATGGCATGGTGCTGGCAGCTTTGGAAGCGCCGCAACATGACCGTGCTGCTTTTTTGGAATCGCTTGCCCGCGCAGGTGAATTTTTATCCGCGACCCGTCCGACGGCGGTGAATTTGGCATATGCGGTGCAGCGCCAATTAACAGCGATTCGCGCTGTGGAAACGATTCCGTCAATGCTTGACATGGCTTATCAAACTGCCGCGCTGATTGCCGATGAAGATGCTGATTTTTGCCGCCGCATCGGTGAACAGGGCATAGCGTTGATTGAAAAAATTTATGCCCATAACGGCGGGAAAACCGTCAATATTCTGACGCATTGCAACGCGGGTTGGCTGGCTTTTGTGGATTATGGTTCAGCTACCGCGCCAATTTACGCTGCCCATGATAAAGGTATTCCGGTGCATGTGTGGGTAGATGAGACTCGTCCGCGCAACCAAGGCGCTCGTTTAACCGCGTGGGAATTGGGGCAGCATGGCGTGCCGCATACCATTATCGCAGATAATGTTGGCGGACATTTGATGCAGCATCATCAAGTGGATTTGGTAATAACAGGCGCTGACCGCGTGACGCGCAGTGGGGATGCCGCCAACAAAATAGGCACATATCTGAAAGCCTTGGCAGCAAAAGATAATGCGGTGCCGTTTTATGTAGCGCTGCCATCTTCGACATTTGATTTTGCGCTGCGCGATGGGGTGCGGGAAATCCCGATAGAAGAGCGCGGTGCCGACGAAGTGATGTATATGGATGGCGTTTTGTCCGATGGTACAGTCACGACGATTCGCATTACCCCGGCAGATAGCCCGGCTGCGAATTACGGTTTTGACGTGACGCCAGCGCGGTTAATCACTGGATTGATTACAGAACGCGGCATATGCGATGCCAATGAGGCGGCAATTACAGCGTTGTACTCCGAAAAAGTCTGATAGAAAACGGAAAAATTTAAGGTAAGATGATTTTTAAGGTTATTTTGCGGACACAATATCTGTGTCGCTATACCGCCTTGCTTTTCATCAGTGCCGAAATTTAAACGATATTCGCCAGTATGCGGCGGTTGTTATAGTTGTCGGCGCTGTCTCATACGTTCTAATACTGCCATTTCTAACGCGACAATCTTATCTAAAGCATAGCTGTTCACAATATAATCCCGCGCATTGTTTCCTAACTGAGTACGAAGGGAGGCATCTGCCAGAATACGCTGAAGCGCCGCCCGAATCCCATCTGGGCTTGTGTCGCATAAAATCCCCGTTTGCTCATGTTGGATAATCGTATTGATGCCCGGCACATCGCTTGCCACGATAGGCGTACCACATGCCATTGCTTCTAACAATGTTTTGGGATTGCCTTCGGAAAATGAGACTTGAACAAATGCCGCCGCTTGCTGATAAAACTGTGGGAGTTCCAAATTCGGGATGCGCCCGGCAAAAATAGCCGTTATCTGGTGTTCAGCCGCGTACTGGCGCAGTGCCTCTTCTTGCTCCCCACTGCCAATAAACAGGATTTCCACATCTAAACCGCGGGCTGCTGCCAACACACTCAGCAAATTTTTTTCTGGTGATAATCGCCCGACTACTAATAAGCGATTTGGCACACGGATAATGGAGTTATCCGGTTTAAAAATATCCGTCAGCATGTAATTGGGAATAACATGAATATTTTCGGCATCGAGGCGATATTGGGTGGCGACGACCTCGTACATGGCTTGTGTTGTCACAATCACTTGTTGCGCTTGTGCCAGTAAAACGCGCTCCTCATGCAACAGTCCCTTGACCTCATAGTTTGCTACGACATCTGCCGGGACACTTTGGAAAAACAACGACCACAAAAAGCCACAGCGCCCAATTACAGGTTTATGATAGGCTTCGGCAACCCGCAGCACAATTTCCCCGCCCGAAGTCTGATTCGTGCGGAGGAGGTGCGTGCGCCACAAATGCCAAGCGTGCAAGCGGTGGAGTTGATTGCGATAGTAGCGAAGGGGGAGTTGCCATTGATTGCATAAAATCGTCATGCCCGGCACTGCTTGCTGATAGTGTAAATCGCGCTTATCGCCATAGCTGACGATGGTGATTTGCAATCCCTCAGCTTGCAAGCGCCGATACAAAGCGACTTCGCGCTCTAATGTACCGTTTTCCGCCCATGTATGCAGCGCAAGGTTTTTCGTCAAAAACAACGTTAGTTTGAGTGGTTTTTGTAACATATCAAAATTGTAATGTTGGCGGCGTGTTGCCTAATGTGAAAAAATAACTTCTTCATTACCTGAAGTCAGATATTAAGAATATCTCATAACGTATTTTACGCCCTAAAATCGTCCAAAAATAGCCAAAATTGCCGCCAAACAGGCGGTTTGTTGTCACATTCAAACAAAACTCAAACAAAATGCATCCCCAAAACAGACACCGTAATTAAAATTTTAATTATAATGGAAATGTTAGCAGGCTTGCTTTTACTTTCTTTTAGGATTACGATATAACAAAAAACAAACGAAACTATACCTGAATATGTAACAGTGTTGGCATAACTTAATAACTATTACAGCGATAATCAAAGTAGAACCAACGCGGGAGGTATTTTGCAAAAAAGGCGTTCAACATAAGGCAAGCCCATGCATGTCTATTCTTTTCCTAGCATACAAGCGCATTGGCGTGCGTTAATTGCTTTGCTGTTGAACCTGTTGTGGATAATCCCAGTCTCGGCTGTCGAGATTCCGCCTACAGGGTCTGTTGCGTTTATCCAGACAACAGGACCTAACGGCGCTCTTAGCAATGGTGATTTTTATACCAATGTTCTGGGTGGTGGGTTGAATCATCAATTTGTCGCGTTTGTTCCATGCGGTGGTCCGGTTGGTGTTCCGATCACTTTCGCCTTATATGACCCCGAAGTGGCGATGCCTAATCCCACAGCACCCAATCCGCCAGCTTTAGATGAAATTCGCCCGAATGCGATGCCGCTGGCAGATAACACCACCTTCACCCTCCAAGCACCCGGTGGTGCGGTTATCGGTCCCATCGTTTATACTCCCGGCGGGGGAACAAATGGGTTATGGGTCGAATTATTAACAGTCGCGCCGACTACCCTTGGATATGGTTGTGGTCAATATGTGTTAAATGTTACTACCTCTGATAATGATGAAAATGCATGGCGATTGCGCGTCTCATACGATGTGGATTGTACCCCTAGTGTCCCGACACCCGGCACTTGCAGCGGTATCGGTGTGGCTCAATCGGCTCTCTTAGGCAATAACAACAGCCAAGATGATATAGACAATATCCCCGGCACTGGTGATGAAATTTCTATTGGGGTTGCTCGTACCAGCTACCAACATAATGCCCCTGCTTGTCAAGATTTCTATTTTTTTGTGGATGCGGTAAATCCGACTGCCACTATCAATAACTTTGATATGGATAACAACGTTAGCATCACGTATTTTCCACCCCCGACTTCGCAATATGCGCCATCGGTTAATGGTGTTGTTTCTGGCGATAATCGTTGGAATAATGGCACAGCACCGCCGCCATTCCCGCCGCAACGGGTGGGGGATATGTTGGATATCACCCCGGACGATGTGGGTTTTTGGCGAGCCGAATTGTGCGCCAATACCGAAAACCAATATATTTTTGAAGGTATTGAAGGCAAATTGGTTTTCTTTGACCCGCAGCCATTTCCGAATATGGAAATCAGCAAGACAGATGGCATCACGGTCATTAGTAATACCGGGCAAGTTGTTACCTATGTGATTACCTATCGCAATACAGGCACTGGTGCTGCTACTAATGTGACAATTTCCGATACTGCCCCCGGCATTATCAATGGCTGTAGTGGTGGCTGTATCGTGGGCGATCCAATTGTTTGGAATTTAGGTACTGTGCCAGCGGGTGCAGTTGGAACCCTCACGGTGACTGTTACCCTGCCAGCCGTGCCAGAAAATTCCCTTGTACGGAATATCGCCCAATTGAATTATGGCGATTTGTTGGGCAATGTCTATCCTCCTCGTTTTGCATTTGATGATAATTTTGGCTCTGGTATAGTGACTCCGGGACCCCCGGAACCGACGGCGACCGATACCCCTATAGGCAATCCGAGCAGCGGCTTTGGCATCCCCAGCAATCCCAGTATTGCCGGATTCACCACCAGTCGTATTGTTTCCGGGGGCAGTTTACTGCCAACGCCGGATGTTACCCGCACACCACTAATATTCCGCCGCAGCCGCTACATTGCCAAAGCCGCCTTTCCGGGTTTTGCGTTGCCGGGGACAACTATACAGTGGGTGATTGTGGTGACGAATCCCGGCAACAATCAACTGACGCGAGTCCAAGTGCAGGATACCATGCCGCCGCAGATGCAAGTTCTTGCCGCGATTGCGACCAATGGTATCTTAGACATTAATGGGCAAACCGTTAATCTTGCGCTGCCACAGTTGGCACCGGGCGAAAGTGTGGTTATTACCGTTCAAACCTTGGTTTCTAGCGCCGTCCCTGCTCCGTTTTTTGCCGAAAATATTGCGTGCTTGACCAGCTTGGAACTGCCAAATCCTGAATGTGCTGAGGCAGCCGTGACGAGCGTCAGTAATTTGCCTTTCACTGGAGAATCGCCTTGGAGTTCTTGGCGAGTATTAATATTAATAATCTTTGTTGGCGTCGGTGCAGGTAGCGTTATACCTATCCGCTGGTTGTGGCGGCAGCGTCATAAATCGAATTCATAACAAAATATTACCAATCGTTATAACGTGGTTTGAATGTATCACAACTTACTAGCAATACATTGACGAATTTGTATATCGTTTCTATAAATTTGGATGTAAAGTTAAGAAGTAGTAAAAATACAAATGATACAGGGTTGTCAAAAATTGTTAATATTTTGCCCTTGTTCACTAACCTTTCGTAACTTTGCGTCATTTGTGAGCGATAATGGGATAAAGATCTAAAAAGAGAGTGGTCATTATGTCTTCCAGACGGTTTTTTTGCTTGGATAGCGGGCAGTGGCGGCAGATTCA
>JALHOR010000167.1:8367-8710 GCA_022842885.1 Anaerolineae bacterium | reverse complement strand
CCCAATTTTCGACGTTGGCTTGCGCGGTGGACATGATATATGCACCACTCAGCCACAGCCACGGCAGTTCGTCACGTAAAATCTGGAAGACTTCGGCATACAGAGCTTTGCGGGCATCAATATCGCAACCGGGCAGGGTGCGGGCTTGGTCGAGCAATTCATTCACGCGGGGGTTGTTATACGATTGCGTGTTGAACCCAGAACCCAGAACATCGCCGATGGGGGTGAAGACATCGGTGGTGCCATCTGGGTCGTGCGGCGTGCCGTAGCCCCAGAAAATGCCGATGGCGTCATACGTCTGCTGTTGGAAGTTATCAATCAAGATGTTGAAGTCAATGAATTC
>JALHOR010000167.1:0-8357 GCA_022842885.1 Anaerolineae bacterium | reverse complement strand
AATGAATTCAACCGTGATGTCAAAGCCCAAATCGCCCCATTGGTCTTGCAAAATTGTATAGAGAGCTTCTTGCGACGTATTGCCAGCGTTGGATTGCAGCGTAAAGGCTAAGGGTGCGCCTTCTTCGGCATACAAGCAACCGCTGCATTCGCGGATACCATCACCATCCGCATCTACCCAACCGGCTTCTTCTAACAGGGCGATAGCGGCAGCCGTATCATAAGGATAGGGTTGGACACTTTCAGGATATGCCCATGAAGTCGGCAGAACGTGCGAACCCACTTGGAAGCCAGTCCCAAAGAATGCGCCTTGATTCACCTCATCATAATTGATGCCATACGCCAATGCTTGGCGCACACGCACATCACCAAAAATGGGGTGATTGCCTTGGTCAATGGCGTTGCCTTCTTCATCCAAACCATTTTGCGGATTAGCAGGGTCGGCAAGATTCAGCGATAAGAAGCGCACTGAACCTGACGGGGCTTCGTAAATCTGATACAAGCCTTGTTCAGCACCCGCACGGACTTCTTCCATGGCGGCTTCCGGCACGCTGTCTACATAGGTGATTTCACCTGCGAAGAATTGTTCCATCTGCACCACTTGGTCAGTGACGGTTTTCAAAATCCAGCCTTGCGGAATGACGGCGCCATTTACGGGGTCGGGGTAATTTTCGTAGGCACGCATTGCCACTTGTTCGCCCGGACGGAAGTTATCGAACACGAAGTCGCTGCCGCTAACGGTGGGGTTCAGGTTGTATTCGTTGGCATCCATCCCGGCATAATCTGTGCCGAACACTTCGCTGTAAACATGCGCCGGAACGGGGTTCAGCGGTGCCAGCAAATCGAGCGAATTGCAGTTGGCATTTTTGAAGGTGATGACGATGGTATGAGCATCGGGGGCTTCTAGGCTTTCGATGTTATCTACCATGTTAGTCCGCGGGGTTGAGGTTTCGCCACTCTTGACGGCATCCCAGAACCACATCACATCGGCAGAGGTCATCTGGACACCATCGCTCCAGAATAAATCTTGGCGGAGTGCGAAGGTGTAGGTTTTGCCATCTTCCGAAATTGTCCAGCTTTCGACTAAACCACGCGGTACGCCGCCTTCATAGGCAATGGTATCCACCGAATATTGCAGGAATGTCGGCATAATACGCGCAATGGCATCGCCGGAGGGACCATCATTGACGATAATCGGGTTGAGGGTCTTGATGTCTGAACCAAAGTTGGGTTCAATAATGGGTGCGCCTTCGCCAAAGCCAAAGTCCTGTGCCAGCACCGTGATGACCACGACTGCCAGACCAGCGACTAAGAGCAGGCGCATGAGAGTATGTTTCACAATCGGTCTCCTTAAAATTTTGGAAAATAAAAAACGAGCTAAACGGATACTCACAAGCATCCGCTATTTATTCTGACTGTAACGAATTGGTGGTAGAAACGTCATACACCTAGGGATGAATTTTGCAAAGCGGGCGGGTGAAACAGTGGGTGAATGCCACCTCACGAAGGAGAGGTTGCGGCAATAGGTGATGCGATGGGGTGGGGGAGTGCCAATGTGAAGGTGCTGCCTTTGCCTTCTAAACTGGTGACTTCGATAGTGCCTTGATTGGCTTCGGCAATGAGGCGCACCACCGTTAGCCCCAAACCCAAACCCGAATGAGTGGTGGTGCGGGCGGCGTCGCCTTTATAAAAGGCATCAAAAATATGCGGCAAGTTATCAGCGGGAATGCCTTTGCCAGTATCTTCCACAATGATGAGGCTGGCGGTGGGGGTACTACCGGTTCGCAGTCGGATAGTGCCGCCGCTAGGGGTATAGGTGAGGGCATTATCCAGCAAGTAATGCAGCGCCAATTGAATATGCACATCATCGCAATATGCCAGCGTTGTTTCGGTAGTGGTGTATAAATGAATCTGCTGTTTATCGGCGATAGGGCTAAATTCGTGGGCTATTTTTTCGATGATGATGGCTAAATTCACATTGGCACGCAGCGGATTATCCAAATTGGCAATCATGCTGAGGTTGTTTAATTGGTCTGCCATCTGGCGAATCACGAGCCGGATTTTTTCTAAGTGGGGTTCGATCACGGGCGCAACGGTGGAATCTTTGGCTTTTTGGCGTACAAAATAGCGATTGGTTTCTACTTGCGAGAGGCGCGTGCCAAAGTCGTGGGTGGTGGCTTCGATGAAGGTTTTCAGAACTGTATAGCGTTCTTGCCGCATGATGAGTTCATGGCGTTGTTGTTCGGCGGTCAGCAGCAAAGTTCGTTTTTCCGCATCGCGCCGCCGCCAAAACTCGGCTGCTAGCGTCGCAAAACACGCGGCAAACCCATTATAAATGAGGGGCCCGCGTACAATTTCGTTAAAGGGTACGTCTGGACTTGCGATACCGTAGATAATGCACATCCCTATATTAGCGACCGAGAATAGTATCGTATAGTTTATGGGCAGAAAAGCAGCACTAAATAGCGACACGAGAACAAGATAATGCAGAATATTCTGACCCAGATTTTGACCACTATATTGCCCCATGACTAAGGCGGCGGTACCAATCAAAAGCAGCGCCATGAGCGTCATGAGCAGGGCGGCTTGGCGGATGTAGCCACGACGACACAGATAATAGGGGATAAGATAAAACGATATGCTGCCCAAGACGGGTAATAAGCGGCTAATCTCGTCGAACCGATAGGTGCCAATCGTCAAGACAATGCCAGCGCCAGATATACCCAATATGGCAAGACACATCCCTGCCAATATCCGCGCATCATTCCGAATTTCAGGAGATGCCAACGGATGAAGAGGTTCTACAATGCGCTGCCAAAAGCGAGTCATACGTGCTAACAGAGACATAAAATTGCCGTGATGCTTACCCCATAATGATTTGGCACAAACAGCCTTAGCACTTGCCAGAGATGCAAACTGCCTAACTACTGTACTCTTATGAAGATTATACACCACTAAGAGGATTGTAACCTTAAGATACGTTACAAAATCGTTAGAAAGATTACACTTGGGGTTGGCGCATGGTGCTGCTCAGTTCAGCGATTTGGGTGTTGGCGTGGCGCAATCGTTGACTGAGCGTGGTCATCACTTGCAGCGATAAATCGGGATATTGGCGGGCGAGCGCCACAAATGGTTCACGGCGCAGCAAGAGTGTGAGGGTGTCTTGACGGGCGATGGCTTGGGCAGAGCGTGGGCTGTTATCAAACAATGACATCTCACCGAAGGTACTGCCAGCGGCATAGGTTGCCAAGCGGATGAAACCTTCGTTTTGTTTGCCTTGCAAGCCAATTTCCACGCTGCCGCTGAGGACGATGTATAACGCGCCGCCGGGGTCATTCTGATGAAAAATCACGGCGTCTTTGCGGAATAATTTTTCATCGCAAATTGTCGCAATTGCTTTTAACTGCGTCACGCTCAGGCTGGCAAAATACGAAATACGCTTGAGGTAAATCATGCGTTCAATGATGGCTAACATATCATTTTCTCCATGGTCGAGCAGGGCATCCAATATATCCTGACCGCGAATCAGACGAAAGGCAGCATGAGCAGCGCGGCGCACATCGGCATCGCTGCTGGCAAGCGCCCCGCGCACCAACACCGCGACCAATTCGGGCGGAACGGCACGCTGGCACAAATCCAATTCTTTCAGCGGGATGCTGGTATCTTCTAAAATATAACGGCGCACTTGGGGCGTATCGGCACCAATTTCGCCCAATGCCATCACCGCGACTGCCCGCAACCAAGTATCGCTGCCGCTTGCCAGTTCGCGCAAAATATCCCCGGCAGAGCGCAGCGTGTGGGCGATGAGCCTATCGGGTGAATTGTCCGGGTTGCAAAATTGGGCAATGCGGCGGGCTATATCGGGCGAAAACAAGTGGGTCAAGGTTTCGGTGGCGTTTTGGCGGGCAGTCGCGTCCACACTGGTGAGCGCGTTTAAAAGATGGGTGGCAGTATCTTCGCCATGCAAACAGCCAATGCAGAAGAAAATTTCGTCTAATAAGGTTGCATTTTGTTCTTCGTAATGGCTCGTCAAAATGGCAATCAACGAATAACGGCGGCACAAACTGAGCGCCGCGATGTGACTGGTATGGGTATAGAGCGTGTTGAGTAGTTCTTCGATGATCGTCACGACATCAGCATGATAGCGTTCTGGGTGCATTTTGCCCAACGCGATCGAGGCTTGTTTGCTGAGGAGGGCAGGGGTAGCGGTGTCGCGGCGGGTTTGCAGCAGCACACTTTCTGCCAAACCGCCCATTTCCACGAGGGCATCCAGTGCTGCCCGCCGCAAAATCGGACTCGTATCGGTTAAGCCGCGCACTAAGGCAGCGCAGGCGTCTTCGTTGCCGATGTAGCGCAGCAAATTGAGTTCCACTTGCCGCACGCGCTCCACCGGGTCATCCAACAATTGGTCTTCATTCGCCAAAATAACATCCATCAATTCCGGGTCTAAGCCGGGTTGCCACAATGTCTCGATGCCTTGCACGGCTGCCACGCGCACATCATCATCGCCATCCTGCAAAAATTTAACCAATTCTTTGATAGCGTTGACATCGCCCGTAGCGACTAATGCCTGAACGCCTTCGGTGCGCGTCTCCGAATCGGGCGCGAACAGCAACCCATTTAAGACAGTGCGGGCGCGGTGCTGTTGGCGTAAATCGCCGTGCTTCAGCAAAATGGGGAGCATCTGCCCACGAATCACATGGTCAGGGTCGTTCAAATAAGTATCGGCGAGTTGCAGCGCGGCTTTGGGGTCACGCGCTTGCAATTTAAGCAAGCCCATCATAGCACTGCGCCGAATTAGCCAATCATCGGATTTGACGTATTGCTCAAAAAAGGGCTGCGCGGCGGATGATAGCCACTGGCTTTCAACCAGCAAATCCATGACCTCCAAGCGCGTGTCATCATCGGTTTGCTGCGCGAAATCGAGCAGGACGGGTATAGCGTCTGCGCCACCTGTTTCGGCTAACAGGGCAGCGATAAAAACCTGATAATCGGGGTCGTCGCTCTCGTTAAGGCGTTGTTCGAGCAGTTGGCGCGTTTCTTTGCTGGCTTGCCCGGCATCATAAGCATCGGTCAGCAAGGCGCTGTAATCTTGGCGGCGCAGCAGTTCCAAGAGGGCGGCAGTATAATGCCCGCGCAACTGCCACGCATTCCATAGATACGCGGTAGCGAGCGCGGTAAAAATTCCAGTCAGCGCCGGAATGGGCAGAAATAACATCAACGCTGCCACGACCACCACTGCCAGCGGCGCGAGAATGCCGTTAATCACAGTGCGGGCAGGCACTTTCATGAAGGGCAGCACTGCCTGATACAAGCGCGAATGCACCGGAGACCGCAGCACGCGCCTTAATGTCGTGCGATGGAAATGCGCTAAACCTGCCAAAAATAAGCCATACAGCAGCGAATTTTGCCCACTCAAAAATACGACAAAGGGTAGACACAACAGCAGCGAGAACAACGGATAGATGAGATTCGCGGTGGCTAATCCGTAGCGATGCATCAACCGCGAGAAAAATAACCCTTGCAGCGGCAGCAACAAGACCGCACCGATAATATCCACCAACGCGAAGAAACTGCCAATGGCTTGTTCGCGGGCAGGGGTGGCAGTGGCGGCAGCATTAAAATAAGTCAGCAAATGTTGTGCCGAGAGATATTGCAGCAGGGTGAGCCACGCTGCCATCAAACTGATGGAGAGGGCAACTTGGCGCAAATAGGGGACATCACGCACATAGCGCAGCCCAATGAGGGCGCTGGCAGTTTCGGTGTGCATGTCTTGGTCGCTATCGCCCATCGTGCGCGTTGCCAAATAGACCAACCAGCCAATCAGCAGCAGCGAGACAATCCATAATAACAGCATGGTTTCGGCACGCACGGCAAAAACGCCCGTGAGCAGCAGATAGATGATGCCCCCGGTCATGAAGCCGACCAATTGCCCGCCATCCAAAATCCATACCCAGCGCCGCCGCGCCCGATGATCCAAATAACGGGTGAGCGTCGTCCGCCAATGCGCCAGCCATAAAATTGCCAAGGCTTCCGATAGGGCGAACAGGGTCATGAGGGCGGTTTTGCGCCAACCGGTCAATAACAATCCGCCGCCGATAGCGGCAATCGTCGCGGCAATGAGCGTCAAGCGCCACAGCATGACCTCGGTGGGCAGCACATCGGCATAGCGCATATAAACGCTGGTAGCAAGCAAGGTAGCGATGCCCGCCAACACCAGCCCGATTGCCAGCGCCGAAACGCCATGCTCATTCAATAAGAGGGCATTGAGCGCCGCAAAGCCCCACACTGCCCCGGTATGAAAGAGCCATTGGGTGAGCAGCAGCAGCAACGGGCGCGACGATAGAGACCAGTGTTTCAAGAGAGGGTGCCTCTCTTATGTGATGGGTAAATAAATACGAAAATCCGAACCAATGCCTTCTTCGCTGCTGAATTCAATGCGTCCGCCATGCAATTCAACCAATTCTTTGCTGATTGCCAAGCCCAAGCCCGTGCCGCGTTGGGCATGTGCCAACGTATTTTCGCCGCGCTGGAACCGCTGGAAAATTTTATCCATAAAATCTTTGGGAATGCCAATGCCTGTATCGCGCACGCCAATCAGGATACTATGGTCGTCTTTTTGGTGATGGGCATACAGCGTAATCATGCCTTCTTCGGTGAATTTGTGCGCGTTAGACAGCAGGTTCAGCAGCACTTGTTTGATGCGTGTTTTATCAACTTGCAGTTCGGGCAGCATCATCTCCACATCCAAGATGAATTGGACATTGGGCGAGCGCGGGAGTTTTTCGCAGGTATCATAAACATCGTGCAGGAAGCTGTTGAGTTCGACAGGCTGACGCTGCAAGGTGAGTTGTTTTTCTTCTGCCTTTGCCAAGTCAAACACATCACTCGTCAGGTTAAAGGCATGTTCTAAGGAGTGAATGGTGCGCGTAATCCATTGGTGTTGTCCGAGCGTCAGGTCGCCATACATGCCATCGGTGATAGCGGTGAGGGCGCTGATGCCCATCGAAATGGGCGCACGCATATCGTGGGCAACATTGCCCAATAAGGTTGTGCGAATGCGGTTGGCTTCTACGGCTTGCATCCAACTATGTTCAAGTTGTTGCAATGCCATCTCTAATTCAGCAGTGCGGGCAGCGACGCGGGCTTCTAATTCTTCGTTGAGGATGGCATTTTGGATGGCAACGGCGGCTTGGCTGGCGAAATATTCCAGCGGTTTTAAGTTCGATTCTAAGAAGATGTGTGATGTAGACCGATTTTCGATATATAAAGCGCCCGGCACTTCGTCTTGGACGATGAGGGGCGTACACACCACCGAGCGCACCTGCAAACGAAAGACGCTGCTGGCGTTGGTGAGTGTTGGCTCTTTGAGGGCATCGTGAATCAAGCGTGATTTGCGCTCCCGAATGACGGGGTACAAAATTGTCGTGCTGATTTCGGCTTCGGGCTGGCTGAGTTCGTTGCCATGCATATCAATCTTGACCCGAAAATCCAACGAGCCATCGGGCTTGACCAGCACTAAATAACCGTGTTCACCTTGGAATAATTGCAGGGCTTCGTGCATGGCATATTTGAGCAGCGGGTCAAGCACGCGGGTTTGCGCCATTTGCCGGCTGATTTCCAGCAGTTTTTCAAAAAAAATCGAGTTTATCATTGTGTCGGTCATGCGGCGTACTCAATATTCTAAAACGAATGAACAGAAAGAGCATTCATATTCACGGTACTATAGCGGATTCAAACCTTTATTATAATGTTGAACTCGTATTTGTGTGATAAAAATTTGGGGGAAATCTGTAGCACTTTTGCCAAAAAGGTTTTGGAAGAATGACATTTAAAGGTGTTTTAGCGGCTGAACCCCAAAATTGCTTGGGCAATCAATGCGCTGAGTTGTTGTGACCCGGCAGGCGTGAGATGCACGGGGCTATCGGTAAATTCGGCGGGCGGGATGCTGTCCCATAAATCGAGATATTGCCAGCGAGCAGTTTGGGTTTGCTGGTTCATGAGGGTGCGCCAGCGGTCATAAAACCAACGTGGATACCAAGCGTTATAATGCAGGTCGCTGTTGCTGCCGTCGGCAATAAAAATCGGTTGATTGATGATGATTAATGGCACATCCGTTAATAACTGGTCGCCGGCTGATAAGACATCAAATGCCAAATCTTGCGCCGAAACGCCTATTTCCTTCGTGTAGTCATGCCAATTTATGTTCTCATCGAAATCATTCCGGCGCGGCGTATACGGCAAATATACTTGGTCAACGCTTGTTGCTGCCCAAGTGAAGCCATATGCCTGCAAGCGCAGCCAATCGGCAAGATTGCGGCGCTGCCCAACCAGCGTGTTGCCCCAAAAATCAGTGTC
>JALHOR010000166.1 GCA_022842885.1 Anaerolineae bacterium | reverse complement strand
AAGGGACAACCGACGGCAAGCGTTTTCGCACCTGTAGCAGCGGCTTCTTCGTAGCGTTCTACATTCACGGCTTTATCGCCATGTTCTTCTTCTTTCCAGAACTGCGCCCCACCAGCACCACAGCAGAACGAATTTTTGCTATTACGCGGCATTTCGATTAGCGGTGCGCCGATTGCACCCAAGACATTGCGCGGCGCTTCGACCACATCATTATGCCGCCCCAAATAACACGGGTCATGGAATGTGACATTGCTCCAACTTTGTGGGTTGGCAGCTTTGGGCAATTTACCTGCTGTGATGAGTTCTTCTATCAATTCAGTGTGATGAATCACGGGATAATCGCCACCAAATTGATGATATTCTTTGCCCAAATTATGCAAGCAATGCGGGCAAGTGACCACAATGCGTTTGGGATTAGCCGCGTTCAACGTTTCGACGTTGCCTTGCGCCATCTCCGCATAAAGATATTCATTGCCACCCCGCCGCGCCACATCGCCCGTGCAATTTTCATCTTCGCCCAAGACGGCAAAATTGACTTTGGCGGCATGTAATACTTTGACCAACGCCCGCGCAGTTTCGGCGGCACGCGGGTCATAACTTACGGCACAGCCTGTCCAATACAAAATGTCATAATTGGGATTTTCGGCGACGGTTGGTACTTTCAAGCCCTCTGCCCATTTCATGCGGCTCTCGCTGACGTTCCAAGGATTGCCTTGCCGTTCCATGCCATTGAACGCGGTTTGCAATTCTTCTGGCACTGCCCCTTGTGTTAGAACAGCATCGCGCCGAATATCAAAAATATCGAGCATGGGTTCGTTGCCCACCGGACAAATTTCGATGCACGCGCCGCAGCCGGTACACGCCCACACTGCCGATTCGCTCATAACGCTGCCCATCAGCGACCATGATGATTCCTCGCCGCTTGCCAAACCGGGCATATCATCGCGGATAAAATAACGTTTATTGACTTCCATCGCTGCCGGAGAAAGCTCTTTACCCGTCACATACGCCGGACACACATCTTGGCAGCGGTTACATTGGATGCAGGCAAACGCATCAAAAATTTGCGTTTTGCTCAGGTGTTCGAGCTTGTTCGCACCAAATTGTTCTTTCGAATCATCAGAAAAATCAATCGGTTGCAATTCGCCCAACGAAGTCCGATTCGGGCGCGTCAGAAAGTTCAGCGGTGCCATAAACAAATGAGCATGTTTGCTATGGGCGAAATATGGCGTAAACACCAAAATGCCACCTAACGCCACCCACCATGCCAAATGCCGGAACATGCTTAAGGCTTGGTCATCAAACGCGCCAAATACCCCAGCAGTTGCCGATGCAAAAGGCATCAACATATCGGGTTGTCCGGCTTGTGCCACCAGAACCGCCTCGCCCAGAAAACGCGCCCCCACATGCAGCAAAATAAACCCGGACACAATCATCGAATCATTAAGCTGCCCGCCCGCTTTCACTTTGGGATGCAGCAAAATATTATCGTGATACGTCAATTCTTTGCGATTGGGCAGCACCAAACGCCGCAAAATAAAATAGACCACCCCTACCAACACGACAATACTCAACACATCGCCGGCTAACCGATACAGGTCATAAATGCTTGCCGGGATACCTTCTAAATCATGCAGGGCATCTTCAAACCCCCACACCAAGCCAATCAGCACATCCATCGCATTGACCAGAAAATAAAATGTAAACCCTAGCACAACGCCTAAATGAATGAGGCTGGTAACGCGCCGCGTTTTGAGCGTGGTTTCTTGCGCCAAATAAACGCGCAGTGCTTTAAACAACCGCTGCGGCAATTTATCCAGATACAGTTTGCCCTCACCACGATTAATGATGAGGTACATTTGCATAAACCCTTGATACGTCGCACCAATCGCCAGCAGTGCCAGCAAAATAAACAACATTTTTTCAATCGGTGATAGCATAATCATCCTCGATATTTTTAGCGTCGTTCAGAATATTAAAAATTCATTAGCGCAGAGTGTACCATTCTTGCGCCAAATTCGCAGCACACCAGAACAATGTCATCCTCTTTGGGTGAATTTAAGCACAATACCTGTAAGTATTGTGCCGAGCTAGGCGTCTAATGCTGGTAGTTAATCGCCGCTTCTTTGAAACCATCTCTGATAATGGAGCAACCCCTATGTTTGATTTTTCACCTATTCGCAATAATGAGAAAAAAATACTTGAACTGGTAGACGACATTACAGTTCAACACTTGCGTGACTATAGCAACGAAAGCGTTGATTTTTTGCTGGATATTATTGCTGATTTGGATGATGCCGATGTCACTTTTGCCCCGGTTGACCCGAATGCGAATGACCCCTACGCCGTTGCCGGAGAAGAAAATATCGGCTGGAATATCGCCCACCTGATTGTGCATGTCACCGCCAGCAGCGAAGAATGGGCGGCATATGCTTCGATTTTGGCACGCGGCATTGTCTATCCGGCAGAACCGCGTTTACGCTATGAAACATTATGGCATGATGTGACCACCAAGGCACAATGTATTCAACGCTTGGAAGAAAGCCGCCGCATTCGCTTAGGCTATTTGGATACTTTTCCAGACACACCATTTTGGGATGTGAAGCGCGAACTTTCGCCGCGTTATGTGGAACGTTTTGGTGAAATGAATGCTGCTGCTGGCTTTTTGTTCGGCTTGATGCATGAAACTGGGCATTATGAGCAGATTCAGGATGCCAAACGGCAGGCATTGGCAGCCAAAGAACTGATAGCGAAATAGCGATTAGCCATCAGCTATCAGCTTTGGACTTCATAAAGAACATGGCTCATTTTCAGAACAGGTGAATTTTCTGTAGGGACACGGCATGCCGTGTCTCTAACGACCTTTTATAATTCGTTCTGACATAAGAAAATTTTTGGGGCGTTTTCCCCATTCCTATCACAATTTTGAATTGCAATCTCACCCACATTCTTCTATACTTTTGGCATGATAATTTTCAATATTCACCCTCACCAACATCATCCCCATTCCCACTAAACCACCTGCGGGAAAAATTTTGCGTTTCCGGCAAAAGTTGCCATTCTTAACTGATAGACCAGTCGCCATCTGTTTTTGACTCACCATTTTAGAACTCAGCACTATTTTAAGGGAGAAAATTTAACCATGTCTGCCAGCATCAAACCGCGCTTGCCCAAAGGCTTTCGGGATTTTTTGCCAGAAACCATGCTCAAACGCGATTATGTGATTAATACGATTCGGGAAGTGTTTCATCTGTATGGGTTTGAACCCCTGCAAACACCAGTCTTGGAACTGCGGGAAACGCTGTTCGGCAAATACGGCGAAGATGCCGAACAACTCATCTTTGAGGCACAGCACGGGCGCAGCGACAAAGACCCGCTGGCAATGCGCTATGATTTGACCGTGCCATTAGCGCGGGTGGTTGCTCAATACGAAAACGACATCAAACTGCCCTTCAAACGCTATCAGATTGCCCCGGTGTGGCGTGGAGAACGCCCACAGCGCGGACGCTACCGCGAATTTTTTCAGTGTGATGCCGATATTGTGGGCGTGGCGAATATGTCCGCCGATGCCGAATTGATTAGCTTGACAGTGGCGATACTGCGAAAACTGGGTTTTCCGGCATTCACGGTCAAAATCAACAATCGCAAATTGCTGACAGGCATGGGACAGTATTCCGGCGTGCCAGATGAACAATTACCGGATTTGTATCGCAGTGTGGATAAATTTGACAAAATTGGCGCAGATGGCGTGAAAAAAGAATTGATAGAGCGCGGCATCAGCGATGATTCGGTTAGCCGTATGGTGGCGCTGCTGCAAACACACGGCACAGGCTTGGAAAGTTTAGATAATATTGAAGATGTGATGGATCGTTTTCCGGCGGCGATGGAAGGCATCCGCGAACTGCGCGAGATGGCGCAGCACATGGATAATTTAGGCGTATCGTCGGAATTTTACGAATTTGATTTTACAACCGTGCGCGGTCTGGGCTATTACACGGGTCCCATCTTCGAGACAATTCTCAAAGGCGAAACGATTGGCAGCATCAGCGGCGGCGGGCGCTATAACGATTTGATTGGCATGTTCCGGCGCGAAAGTTTGCCGACGACGGGCGTTTCGTTAGGGATAGAACGCATCATTGATTTGATGGATGATATGAAGCTGTATCCAGCGCACATCAGCGGCACAGTGGTACAAGTGTTAGTCACAATTTTTGGCGAAGAAACACAATCGGCGTCTACAAAATTGGCGGCTGAACTACGCCAAGCGGGTATCAACACCGAACTCTATATGGACGATGGCAAAATGAAACTCGGCAAGCAGTTCACACACGCCGATAAAAAACGTATTCCGTTGGTGGCGACACTCGGCGCGGACGAAATCGCGCAAGGCATCGTTAAAATCAAACGCTTATCCGATGGCACAGAAATTAGCGCCACCCGTGCTGAAGCCGCTGCAAAAATCCGCGAGTTGTTGGGATAATGAGCATCTAAAGGGGGATACCGTGTGTATCTCCCGTTATGACTGCCACTGAATCAACTCCACCACATTGCCGGATGGGTCGCGCAAGGCAGCATAATATCCTCCAAAGAATTTTTGTGGAGTCGTGTGAATAAATTCAACTCCTTGCGATTGAAGTTCTTGGATGCTGGCAGTCACATCATCCGTCGCAATACCCAGAATAACTTGCGATTGGGTGGCATCATCATGATGAGTAGGTTTTTCTACTTGGTGCAAGGCAATCGGGTATAAATCGTGCTGGAGCAGCACAAAATGGGGATAATGATCGCGCTTGATGATAGCAAAATTCAATTTTTCTGCGTAAAACATCACAGCTTGTTCCATATTGTGAACTAGAATCGTCGTAAAACAAATTTTCGCCATGATGCGTCCCCTGTTTTGAATTTTTGTTCTAAGCATAAAAGATGATAGGCGTTGCCATCAAGCAATGAATTTGCATTTTGTTACACCATTGAGATACAAATTTCACTCGTTGTCCCCCCCAGTAACTGGGGGGGTTTTGCTTATTTTTCGGGTGTACGATACCCATATCGTATAGGGAAGGGGAAATTCCCCACTTTAGAAAGCTAAAATATCATGTTGAATGTAGCAGTAGTGCTGGTGGCGGGCATCGTCATCTTGGCGGTGCTGCTGGTGATTCCAGCGTTCACTCTGGGATTGGTAATTATCGGGGAACGTCAAGTCGGAATCGTCGTCAAAAAGTTCAGCCTTCGGGGAAATTCGCTCCGACCCGGACAGCTTGTTGCCTTGAATAATGAAGCTGGCTATCAGGCAGATACATTATCGCCGGGTTGGTATCTGGGCTATTGGCCCTGGATGTATAGTGTGCAAAAAGTCCCCGTGACTGTCATCCCACAAGGTGAAATCGGATTGGTGGTTGCATCAGATGGTAGCTCAATCCCACCAGAGCGTATCTTGGGTAAGGTGGTCAAAAGCGATAATTTCCAAAATGCACGCCAATTTTTGATGAACGGCGGTGAAAAAGGTCGGCAATTAGGCATTCTCACCGCAGGCGTTTATCGTATCAACACGGCATTGTTTACCGTGATTAACTCCAAAAATGCCGTCCAACATGAGATGCTGCCCGAACAATTGCGCGTGTATTCAGTTGCCTCAGATAAAGTTGGGATTGTCACAACGTTGGATGGCAGACCGATTGACGAAGGGGAAATGGCTGCCCTCTATTTGCCCGGTCATGACAACTTCCAGAATGCTCAGAAATTTGTTGAAGCCGGCGGTCAGCGTGGGTTACAGGAACAAGTCTTGCTTTCTGGCTCATGGAATCTAAATCCTTGGTTTGTGAATGTGGAACAAACCAACATGACGGAAGTGCCAATTGGTTATGTTGGCGTGGTGATTTCCTATATTGGTAAAGCCCACCAAGATGTCAGCGGTGTTGACTTTAAACATGGGGATTTGGTCAATCCGGGGCATAAAGGGGTCTGGGCAACACCATTGTATCCCGGCAAACACCCTATCAATGTGCGCGTGATGAAAGTGGAACTGGTTCCCACGACGAATATTGTTCTCAATTGGGCATCACGGGTAGAGGAACACAGCTATGATTCGCGCCTGAATTCTATTACTGTTCGTTCCCGCGATGGTTTTGCTTTTGATTTGGATGTGGCACAAGTGATTCATGTGGGTGCGTTGGATGCGCCGAAAGTTATTTCACGAGTTGGGTCAGTCCAAAATTTGGTAGATCATGTGTTGCAGCCGATTGTGGGCAATTATTTCCGCAATGCCGCCCAATCGTACATTGTGCTAGATTTTCTGAGCGCCCGCAGTGAGCGCCAGAAAGAAGCCACAGAACATATTCGCAAAGCCACGTTGATGTATGATGTGCAGGCAATTGATACGTTGATTGGCAATATCAACCCACCTGCCCAACTCATGACCACCTTGACGGATCGCAAAATCGCCGAAGAACAAAAGAAAACGTATGAGGTTCAGCAAGCGGCGCAAACGCAACGGCAAGAACTTGTCCGTGAAACCGCTTTGGCAGATATTCAACAAGAGGTTGTTAAAGCAGAACGCGGCGTGAATATCGCTGAACTCCATGCCAAATCGCAGATTCAGCAAGCAACTGGCGAAGCTGAATCCATCCGGTTAAAAGCGCAAGGCGAAGCCGAATCAATTCGGATGCGTGGTCAGGCACAAGCAGAGGCATACAAAGCTGGGGCAACCGCCATCGGACAGCAGGGCTATACCGCCGTCCAATTGATGCAAATCATTGGGGATAAACATGTTCGTATCATTCCAGAGATTGCAGTCAATGGCGGTGAAAAAGGCAGCGGTGGTATCACCGAGGCGCTTTTGGCAGTCATTTTGCAAAACCAAATGAATACACCGCGCCCAAGCAACGGCAATCCCAAACCAACCGTAGGCGCTTCGCAGCCAGTTCCCCCTGTTCCGCCTGCTTTGCCTAAATAATAGTATCACCCAACTGCCGGAGCAAAATATCTCCGGCGGTTGGGCGATAGAATTACGTCCACTCGACTTTTTGTGGCTGCGAATCAATATCGCCAAAGAGGGCATCATTCTTATTTTTTGCGCCGGAGCCTGCCACAAGCGCCAATCTATCCAACACGAAGATATGCAGCAGGGCGAAGACGGGAATAAAAATGAGCGCGAAAATGCCAATAAATTGCGCTGCCGCAGCCGCCAGCATCCCGGTTTCTGGATTGAGTTGATTCATCATCATTGCCAATGTTAAAGGCAAGTTGAACACGTCGTTGCTGTTCGTCGCAATCAAATTCCAAGTGAGTGATTGCACACTGGCAAAACTCAGCGCCGCCCCCACCACCAATAGGATCGGCAGCGATGGCAAAACGACTTGGCTGATAAAGGCAGCCATGCCTGTTTTGCCCGATTGAACAGCGGCTTGATACTTATCATACGCGCCATCGAAAAACATTCTAAACACGATGAGTGCGAAACCGCTGGCAAGCCACGGCAAATTGAGCGCCTGCGATGTGTTGAGAATACTGGCTTCGCGGGCATTGATAAACCATGCCAGCATCAAGACATCGGTGGGCAGCAGCGCCAGAAACAGCAGCGGCAAAAAGAGTAAATTAGAGAAAATGCGCCCTAAAGGACGGAAAAAGCCCAATACTATCCCGGCTAACCACATCACCGGAAGCTGGATAAGCCAAATGCTTTGTAACGGAATGAGCGTATTGGCTAAGGCGGTGTTCCAATTGATGCTCTCCGGGAGCGATGCCAAACCCCCGTTGTTATTCACCAGCAGCACACCCCACACCACCAACCCAAAAATCGGCAGTGCCAACATCAGAATGAATAACAAACCGAGAATACTCATACACCCACCCGCATTGGTGGATGGTGCTGGCGTATACGTCAAGCGCAGCCGCAGCCCGACCAAGACGAGCCATAACACGAATACCACCGGAAGCATGAAAATCACCAATGGCACAATCTGGGCGGCAGCATATCCAAGTGAAAAACGCTGGAAGCCTTCTCTAAAAATATTGATACCGAGTGTCAGCGTAGAATTGCCGGGTCCGCCGCCTGTCAGCAAATAGGGCAGTACAAACGTTTCAGCAGCACTCAAGAGCGCCAATAAGCCACACACCAGCCACAGCCCAATGCCAGCACGTCCAGTATTGGCATTGCTACGTCCGCGCACAATTGCCATGAATGCGGTCACGCCCACCGCCAACGCGATTGCCAACGTGATGATGCCATCCAGCGCCAACAATGAATTTTGAGCGCCCGACGGCGTGACTAAAGCAAAGGCAAAATCTGGTGAAAAAATGGGCGATGGTTCAGTTCCCCATAATGGACTCACATATAATCGCCACAGCACAATCAAGCTCACAGGTGCAATCAAGACTGCCACCACACTTAACAACAACCGATTGATGGTTCGCAAGGCAAAGTTGCCCATGCCCGCTAGAAGACCAATCAGCGGCGGCACAAACAGAATGATGATGGTGCGGGCAAGCACAAAAGAAACGGTGTAATTGATCGCTTCGCTGTAACGCCTATCTTGCGCCAATGCCTCAAAATTGGCATTGCCCACAAATTCTGCTGGGCGAATCGCATTATATTCTTGCGTACTTAAATTGAACGTTGTTTGCAGCGGTTGTAGGCGCGTTGTCAGCAATACCCATAACAGCGGCAGCAGCAACAGCACCCCGGCAATAAATGCAATAACAGGTGGAATCCCACCGATAGAATTTTTGGTTTTTTCTATGTCCATACAATGATAACCTTACGAATGGAATTAACATTATCACCATTTTAGCATTTGTCTGGACATTTCGATGC
>JALHOR010000165.1 GCA_022842885.1 Anaerolineae bacterium | reverse complement strand
TGCTCTTCCGATCTACTTTGGTTTTGCCTTTGTCTGGGCGCGGGTTAGTCAACACCAGCAGATACGGATACGACCCCGGCTGCCGACTGGTGTAATCGGGGATTTTACGCGCCGGAAAACGACTCTCATGCAGATAATCTATTTCCAACAATGGTACACCAGAGGCAATCGCTGCCATGCGCTTTTCCCGATATTGAAGATAACCATCCCCATCTATTTTATTCGTGGGCGAAAGCAGTTCGATTCGTAAGACAGGGATACCGGGAATAGCATTATTGAGCAAATGACGAATTTCAAGCGCGGTCAAAAATAAGTCGTCATCTTCTTCCAGCATCTCAGCAGAATCGAGTGTCAGCGTCGGCTCAATTAAGGCAACGGGAGCTAATCCGCTGCTGCCCACAATTTCTAATTGGCGCGTAATCGTCACGTCGGGTTCTGGGCGGCGAATGCGTTCTCCTGTGTCTGGGTGAAATTTCGCAATTTGCAGCGATTTGGTGGGACTGACTTCGTAGCGGGCAGGCAGTTGGCGATCAAGTGCCACAGCCAAATCGCTCATATGCGTATTGTGAAATACTTTCCAGCCACCGCTTTCATGCTGTAAAAAGCTGTGCAAATGGGCATTGATGCCCCGATAACGATTTTGGCGTTGTTCTATGTTCAAGGTGAATAAACTTTCTACTTTTCATTTTCAGACTCAGGCACTAATTTCAGCACCATCTCTACCCGCCGGAAGGATTCCACATAGCCCATGTCTTGGTAAATGCCCCACGTCGTATCATCAGCCGGAATATTCTCAATTTTGGTATCTACCAGCGGAAAATCCTGATGCACTTTGCCCAAGAGCGCCCGTAGTATCGCCGGGCTGCTCTCCGGTGCGAACACAAAATGCGTCAATTGAAAAGTCGTCTTTTGGAAAACAATCCAACTCGATTCGCCATCTATCAGCGTGGCAGCAAAACCTTGAATGTTACCTGTATTTAAGAGCGATTGAGTTTCTTCGACCCAACTTGGATTGCCATCGCGCTCTGCCAGCACGGCGGCTACATCGGTCATGGGGGTGATGAGCATATTGTCTGGTGGTACTTGCTCCGGTTTGAGTTTGCCGGGGGGACGCCGAATAATTAGCAATTCGCGGGTATCCACAAACCCTAATTTTTGGAAAAGTTTATAGGCAGGTTCATTGCCCTTAATCACTTCTAATTGTATCAAGCGCATATGGCGTTGCTGGGCATCGGCGATGAGTTGGCGCATCAAAAATTCGCCGGTTTTGCGCCGCCGCCGTTCTGGGATAACCCCCAACCGCGTAATCCAGCCACGGTCTGCCCGCACCCCAAACATGCAAATGCCATTGGGTTGTTCGTCTTCCCGGTCTACTGCCACGAGCGATAAATTTAAATCAATATCATAATAACGGATATATTCTTCCATGCGTTTGGCATTCATGGGCATTGGCACTATGTAATCAACTCGTGCTTGATTATAAATATCTGCCAATTCTGCGAAAGAATAGTGACTCGTTGGAATGGGAATATTCCCCTGGATTTCTGGGGAAGGAGGGGATAACGACACCCGATTGCCCTTTCAAAATATAACTATTAATTTTGTTATGATAGACTGTTTATGCAACCTCATGATACTTTATACTTTATCCTCTGACTTTGGGGATGAATCTGTGTTTGAAAAAGGTTCGTTTTCTGCAACAGTGATGACGGTTGCAGGTGTATCAGTTGGATTTGCAGGTTGTTTTTGCAGATAAGTCCCAATTTGCTGAACAAAAGTGCGGGTGTTAATGGGCTTGGTGATGCACCCATCGCAGCCATACGCCTCTGCCATGTTGTGGGCAGTATCTTCGGGCCAGGCGGTAAAAGCGATAATCGGCATTTTTTCTAACTCCGGTTGTTGGCGCAGCAGCCCAACCACCGTTTGCCCATCTATATCGGGTAATCCCAAGTCAATCAGCACCAAATCCGGCTTATTTTCAAAGACACAGGCGAGTCCCATTTCGCCATCTTCGGCAAGGAAAACGTCATAGCCAGCATGACGCAGCAATTTTTCGACCATACGGGCATTTTGCGGATTGTCTTCAATCACCACAATACGATTCATCATTATCCCCTTTGCACCAATTCTTCGCGGATAGCATTCAAAAATTCTTCCCGATTCATATCCGCTTTGCTGACAATCCAGCGAATATGTCTTTGCAAGCGTTCTCGGTCTTTGGGCTGCAAATCTAAACCAGAGTACACAATGACTGGAATATCGCGCAGGTGGACATCGTTTTGCAAAATTTCTAATAAGGCAAAACCATCCATATCTGGCAGTATCAAATCCAGAATAATTAAATCGGGGTGATGGCTGTAAATGGCTTTGAGTCCATCACGCCCGGTATTGGCATCAATCACCGCATAATTACCGCCGGATGCGATGATGCGTTTTGCTAGGCGCACATCCAATGGGTTATCATCAATCACGACAATGGTATGGGTGGTATCCGCCTCGACCCAGGGAGGAATAGTATTATGCAGCGGGGTATCGGGGCTGCTGATGACTTCGAGCGCATCATGCCCCAATGCCCCGGTCACTTGGCGTACAATCTCGCGGGTATCATTGCCGCCTTTCGTCAGAATAGTGGCATCATAGGCTTCCAAACGGCGGCGGTCGGAATGCGTCAAATCTTTGGCAGACACCACCATCACCGGAATATTGGCGGTGCTTTCGTTCTGTTTAAGAGCCTCCAATAATTGGAAACCATCCATATCGGGCATGGTCAAATCGGTAATGACATAATCGGGTTGGCGGTCTGTAATGACTTGAATGGCTTCTGCGCCGTCGCGGGCTTCGTAAACGCGGTAGCGTTTGTGGCTTTGCAGCAAACGCCGGATTAAGCGGCGGTCATGCGGGTTATCATCCACCACCACAATCGTTGTCACCTGCTCATCCAGATTTTTGAGGGCAGCCCCTAAGCCTTCAGTATAGGGATTGGCTTGGCGTCCGGCAGCCCGGTTCAATTCCAAATCGAGAATATACTGTTCGTATTGGTCGCCCAGAATATGGCTTTCTGCCGGGAAGGTATGCCCCGAACAATTGATGACGACTTTTTCACCGGGGGCAATCGTGCCATCGCTCAACATTTTTTCTAAGCCACCAAACGCCACTGCCGTCGCTGGTTCAACCGACATGCCGCCGCGGCTGGCAATGCGCCGCATGGCGGTAAATGTTTCGCCATCGGTGAGCGCCAGCATTGTGCCACCCGTTGTCTGAATAGCATCATACAACAGCGAATAGGCATGACCGGGGTCGCCGGTTGCCAAAACGGTGATGAGCGTTTGTGGGGTGACAGGGGTGGCAGTACGCGAATTGGCTTGAAAGGCTTGTACCATGGGCGAACAGCCCGCCGCTTGGACGATGCCGAGTTTGGGAATGCGGTCAATTAAGCCCATCTCGTATAATTCGGCAAACCCTTTGTACACGCCAAGGGGCCCGATGCCACCGCTGACGGCTTGAATATACCAATCGGGGGCAACCCAGCGGGTTTCATCAGGATGCAGCAGCAAGCCTAACCCTTCGGCAATTTCAAATGCCAGTGTTTTCATGCTCTCTTTGCCGGGAACCGCTTTTGCGCCCCGATCAAAATGAATGCCTTTGCGCTCGGCAAATTCTGCTGCGACTTTTTTGGTCTCGTCATACGTGCCAGAGACTTTAACGACTTCGCAGCCATAGAGCGCAGCTTCGCGCATTTTTTCTGCTGGAACAAGGCTCGTTAAAAATAACCAGAGTTTGATGCCTGCGCGGGCGCAGTATGCCGCATATGCAACGGCAGCATTGCCCGTAGATGCCAACACAATTTCGGTGATGCCATGTTGTTTGAGCGCCATCACTGATAGCGCCGCTTGGCGGTCTTTGAACGAGTTGGTCGGTTGGGCGCGTTCATCTTTGACGAAAATCGGGCTATGGGCGTACAGTTGTTCATACGGGTACAGCCGATTCAGCGGGGTATCGCCTTCGCCCATAGAAAGTTCGGGGTGTGTCATGGCGATGGGTAGCAGTTCAGCGTAGCGCCATAACGAATGCGGGCGGCGTCCTAAACCATGTTGCCAGCGTTGGGCGACTGCGGCGTAATCATACCGCGCATCCAGCCATGCCGACCCACATTGCGGGCAAGCCACCGCCATCACGGCGCTGCTGGGCTGCTGATGACCACACTCCAGACACACAATCCCCGTTAAATATGCCGACATACCCTGCTTTTCTGTATATATTTTTTTATGGTTTATAACAGCATAATCTAGGATGATATGCAGGGCAATAAAGGATTTCGGCGGAAGGTCGTCTTTTGGTATGAAAATTAAAATTCATCAAAATTGGTGAACAAAAAATGTCGATTTTGCGAGTCGTCGGCGTCGTATGGATAGAAAAGCGGAAAACACCGCACCATTGACCAATTATCACATGAAGGATAAACCACTATGCAATACATGTTCCTGATTTATGGTAACGAAAAAGCCGAAGCCACCACTACCCCAGAAGAAGGACAGGCTGAAATGCAGGCATATTTCGGTCTTAATGCCGAAGCGCGGGCAAAGAATGTGTATGTTGTTGCTGAAGCCCTGCACCCCACCAGCAGCGCCACCAGCGTCCGCAGCCGCGATGGTAAATTGATGACCACCGACGGTCCATTTGCTGAAACCCGCGAACAATTGGGCGGCTTTTATATCTTGAATTGCAAAGATTTGGATGAAGCCATTGAATGGGCGGGCAAAATTCCGGGTGTTAAACACGGTACAGTTGAAATTCGCCCGATTGTGGATTTCAGCGCCCCGCAAAATTAACGGATTATGTGCCTGATGAACAACGGAGCAAGGCGTTATGCGGTCAACCTATGACATCATCGAGCAAACATTCCAGCAAGAGCGCGGGCGCGTCTTAGCGACTTTGTTAAGCCTACTGCGCGATATTGAATTGGCAGAAGATGCCTTGCAAGATGCGTTGGTGACAGCCTTAGAACGCTGGTCAACCACCGGTGTCCCACATAACCCCGGCGCATGGTTGACGACGGCTGCCCGCAACAAAGCCATAGACCGTTTGCGCCGCAGCCAAACCTTCCAGCGTAATCAGGCACTGTTGCTTGCCCAATTGGAAGCAACAGCCGAAAGCGAGGACGAGGAGATGCTGCAACCTGATGACATTCCTGATGAGCGCCTAAAACTGATTTTCACCTGTTGTCATCCGGCATTGGCGAAAGAGGCACAGGTGGCGCTGACTTTACAAACATTGGGCGGGCTGACGACGCCGGAAATTGCCCGCGCTTTTCTTATCCCACTGCCGACGATGGCACAGCGATTGGTGCGTGCCAAACGCAAAATCCGCGATGCGGGCATTCCGTACCAAGTGCCGCCAGCACATACCATAGAAGAACGCTTAGATGCTGTGCTGGCAGTGCTGTATCTGATTTTTAGTGCTGGCTATTCTGCTGCCAGTGGTGATGATTTAGTCCGGCATGATTTGTGCGAAGAAGCCATCCGTTTGACGCGGGTGCTGGTGCTGCTGCTGACCCAAGAACGGGGGGCAGGGGCAGCGACCGAAGCCAATGGCTTATTGGCGCTGATGCTGCTGCATCATGCCCGGCGATATGCGCGGCAAACATCCGTCGGCGACATTGTGCTGCTGGAAGACCAAGATAGAACCCTGTGGGATAAAGACAATATCACCGAAGGCACAGCTATTTTGCAAGCCACCTTATGGTTACGGCAGCCGGGCGCATACCAAATCCAAGCGGCAATTGCGGCGCTGCACGCCCAAGCCACCCACGCCGATGCTACCGATTGGCAGCAAATCGCGGCGTTATATGGCGCGTTGTATCGTGATTTTGCACCCACACCCGTCGTTGCCTTGAATCGGGCAGTGGCAGTGGCGATGGCAGAAGGGTATACAGCGGGTTTAAAGTTGATTGACCAATTGGAAGATACCGGCGAATTGACTGACTATTATCTGTTCCACGCAGCAAAAGCCGATTTGCTGCGGCGCACGGGTTGGTTCGATGAGGCATTCAGCGCCTATCAACGGGCATTGAGCCTATGCGAAAACAGCGCCGAAAAAGCCTTTTTGCAGCGCCGCCTAAGCGAAGTTGAACAACAAATGCAAGCGTAATGATTGCAGCATTACACCCTAATGCAGATTAAGAAATTAAATCGGCAACGCATTTTGGGTTTGGCACGTCAAACCCCTACTTTGAAATTTACCGAATTAAAATTTTACGCTCAAGTTCAAAACGAGTGATTTTTCGTAGGGTCGAGGCATGCCTCGACCCTACAACAACGCACTTTTCACACAATCTGAACATGAGCCAAATTTTAACTTGCATTAGGGTGTCCCACGGGGGCATTTTAGCACAGCGAACTGCTTAATTTTCGCCCAAATACACTTTGCGAATCATCGGATTTTCCATCAGGGCATTGGCACTATCGCTGAGGGCAATTGCGCCACTTTGCAACACATAACCGCGTTTTGCCACTTCCAACGCCATCAGCGCGTTTTGTTCCACTAGCAAAATCGTCGTGCCTTGCTTATTAATTTTCTGAATGATGTCAAAAATCTGCTCGACCAACACGGGCGCTAACCCCATCGAAGGCTCGTCTAATAGCAAAATACGCGGCGAAGACATCAAAGCGCGGGCAATCGCCAACATTTGCTGCTCACCGCCGCTGAGTGTGCCGCCTTTTTGGGCGACCCGTTCTTTGAGGCGGGGGAACATCACAAACATTTCTTCGGCGCGTGCCTGAATTTCTTTGCGCCCTTTGAGATTCCAAGCGCCCATCTCGATATTTTCCAAGACAGTCAAGCGTGGGAAAATGCGCCGTCCTTCGGGAACATGCCCAATCCCCATCGCGGCGATTTCGTGCGGTTTTAGCCCGGTAATATCGCGCCCTTGCAAGATGACCTTGCCGATGCGCGGGCGTACCATGCCGCTAATTGTCCGCAGCGTCGTACTTTTGCCCGCACCATTCGAGCCGACCAGCGTCACCACTTCGCCATCATCCACTTTCAGATGAATGCCTTTAAGCGCGTGGATATGCCCATAAAACGTATGCAAATCCTGAATTTCTAAGAGCGCCATACGGGTTACGATGCCTCCGCTTCGTTAAGTTTTTTGCTATAGTCGGTTCCGGCAGCACGGCGTCCCAGATAGGCTTCAATCACGCGCTGATTCGCCCGAATTTCTTCTGGCGACCCTTCGGCGATTTTTTGCCCATAATCCAATACGGTAATATGTTCGCTGATGCCCATGACGACTTTCATATCATGTTCAATCAACACCACCGTCACATTTAATTCATCGCGCACCCGATGAAAGAGTGACATCGCATCGGCGCTTTCGTTGGGATTCATCCCGGCAGTCGGTTCATCCAGCAAAATTAGCTGGGGGTCACTCGCCAATGCCCGTGCAATTTCGATGCGGCGTTGGTCGCCATACGACAGGTTTTTGCTGATTTCATCACCGCGTCCAGCAAGCCCCACAAACTTGAGCAAGTCGGTGGCTTTACGCCGCACGCTGTCTTCTTGGCGGGCAAACGACGGGGGACGAAACAACGTTTCTGGCAGTGACACGCGCAAGCGCGAATGCCGCCCCACCATAACATTTTCCAGAACCGTCATGCCGCCAAATAAACGAATGCTCTGGAACGTGCGTGCCATGCCTGCCGCGTTCACTTGGTCAGGGCGCATCCCCACCAATGACCGCCCAGCAAACTGAATGCTGCCGCTATCCGGTTTATAAATCCCGGTGAGCAGGTTAAACAAGGTGGTTTTGCCTGCCCCGTTGGGACCAATAATCGCACTAATGCTGCGTTCTGCGATGCTAACGGTCACATTGTTGACTGCCGTTAGCCCGCCAAAAGTTTTCGTTAAGCCCTGCACATCCAGCGCCACTCGCCGTTTGCTTTTATCTTCCATGTTGTTCAACCCTATTTTAATTTTTCTGCCTCAAGCAACAGTTCATCCACTGGTTCATCATCATGCTTCAGTTCCATAGCGCGGCGGGGCGCGGGGAGCAAGCCTTCGGGACGGAAAATCATCATCACCACCAGCAAAATCCCAAACACAAAACGTTGATATTTATCGGGGGTCAACTGTGAGGGCCAACTGGCAATGGGGAAATCACCGGCGCTCAAAAATGCCAAGATGCCTAACAACCCCACAATCACCATGCCCACTATCAGCGTGATACGCGCCTTGCGATATGCCCGCCACACCAAATAGGCTGCCAGCCCAAATAACACCACAATCATCACCTGAATAGCGGTGCCAGAGACGATGTAATTCACATTTCGCAGGTTATTGATGAGCAGGGCGAAATTGGTCAACACATGCAGGTTAATGAGTGTGACCAATGCCGCGCCAAATAATGCGCCGCGAATGCCCCCCATCCCGCCGATAATGACCATCGCTAAAATGTTGATAGATTGCAGCAGCGAGAAACTTTCGGGACTCACAAAGGTTTGCTTGGCGGCATATAACACACCAATCGCCCCGCCGCAGGCTGCGCCCGTTGCAAATGCCATGAGTTTCATACGGACTAACGGCACGCCCATCGCAATCGCGGCGACCTCATCTTCACGGATTGCCGTCCAAGCGCGTCCGATGGGGGAGTCATCCAAGCGATTTGCCAGCAGCATGATGATACCCACCAGTACGATGCCCAAAATATAAAAGAGCATTTGCTGGGCGAGAGGCGCCGGGGCAGCGATTGCCAATTGAGGCAAAAAGTTCGTCTGCAAAAAAGTTTCTACCTCGGCAATCGGCTGAATTAAAAATGCCGCCGAAGGTGAAGCAACGCCGTGTAACCCCTGTGCGCCATTGGTGATATTCACTGGGTCATTTAGGTTATTTGCCAGTACGCGCAGCACTTCGCCAAAACCGAGCGTCACAATCGCTAGATAATCGCCGCGCAGCCGCAGCAC
>JALHOR010000164.1 GCA_022842885.1 Anaerolineae bacterium | reverse complement strand
CTGTTCCCCACCGCCGCCGTCCCAACCGTCTTAAGCCAACACACAACGGTAACGATGTCGCCAAATAGCAAATTTCATGCGCCCGTCGCCAGATTGCGTGTAACGTGGTTGATAGAACGCCACAATATTGATGCCACTCAACGGATCGGTCGCAAATAAATCAACCTGTGCCACCTGACAGCCTCGCCAACGGGTCACCGGCAAACTCGACAACGCTTCAGTCTGGTCTGCCCCTAAGCGGCGAAAATGGCGATTGCTTTTTTGTGCCAGCATAAAATCCCAGCCCATTTCCCCTCAAAATCCATCCTACGTCAATTCGCTAACAACATTTGTGACGACGCATAAGCCCTCATTAATGATTATAAGAAACGTCTAGTTTTAATATTATCGTAAATATTGATTTGGTTTCATTACTCACACCGAGAAGTCAATTGCAATCGCTTGTCCGCATCCTGTTGTATATAAACCCTTGTGACTTACGAACGCAAATCTGCTCACCTCAGAAATTTGAACAAAGTGAGTTTGAAGGCTGGTTGGTTTAGGTGTTCTACATTGTCACCAGTTGCACGCTCAACGTTTCTCCCGTTTGAATCGTAATCCAATCTGCGAATTCGAGGGTACTGTCCTGTGCTTGAAAGCTGACCTCGTGCGCGTTGACTGTGACCGATTGAAAGGAACGATGGTTCTTGATGGGAAGATACAGTCGCTTGAGGCGTAGCTGCCTATAGCGGAGTCGTAATTCGAATTTCGTGTCTGTTTCCTCGAACTCGCCCCACCCAGACTCTAGCGACCAGAAGCATTGGAAGTGATCGTCATGGTTGAGCAAAGGGTTGAAACCCATGCTGCCGTTGACCATATCAAATGAAAAACCGGACAGGGTATTGAGTAGGGCATACGCTGCCATCGAACGCGCGTAATTGCTGCCACATTCAATTTCGTTCCAAGGGTTGCGTTTGTAGCCATCATAACGTTCCCGAATAGCTTCAACGACCTCTAGCCCCTCATCCACCATGCCATACTGCATCATTTGCATCGCCGATGAATACTCAAAACCATGCATCGTTTCTTGGGAATATGGCAGAGGAATAATCGGCTTGTACGTTCCTTCGGGCCAGATGCAAATCACCATGCCCTTTTCATCATTCAAGCTATAAATACGGCAGGGATTATAATTGTCACGTTGATGTCTGAAATTGTGCTTGTAGAGTGCCGCAACAGCAGTACGGGTTTGGGCAGGGTCAAAGATTTCACCTAAACCGTACAACAAACCGTGCCACTGTGCCAACACTTGGTCAATAACACACCCCTCGCCAATCTGATATTTGACTTCCTCATCTTCATCATTCCAATACCCATCAGAGGCTTTGCCCCCTTTGAGCGTAATGCCCCCGTCGTCGAAAGCGCGTAATTGCCCGCGATCTTTCAAATCGACAAGCTGGCTATAGAACTCGCCATTAAAGAGGTGTTGGTCTGCCCATGCTTTACCGCGTGTGAAAATAGCATTGTACTCCGCCGCCGTTTCCGTCTCGCCCAAATGTGCCGCCATCTCGGCAGCGGCTTTTAATGCCCCAAGATAAAATCCGGTCAGCCAGCTATTGGGTCCAAAAAGCTCCATATCAAGCGTGTGGTGTTGCCGCCCCCATAACACACCGGTTTTCTCTGGATCCCAGCGGTCTTCGTTTTCTGGACTCCACGCGAATTCCAGCGATTTTTTCACTTTCTGCCAGATGGAGCGCAGCCACACGGTATCGCCGCTGATTTTCCAATCTCGATAAGTTTTCATGACGCCGCCGAACTGCCCATCGACACACGGGCGAAACCCCGACAAACCCACCCCAAGCGGCAGTTGAATGCGAAAGGGCATCCCACCATCAGCACGCAGATTATAAGCATAATCGGCGGTTCGCATGGTGCGTTCAAGCTGGGGGAATAAGAATGGCAGTGCTTGGGCATAATTCCAGACATGGGTACACGACCCTTCGCAGCACCCTTCAGTCGGGTGCAGCCCTTCCCATCCGTAAAAGGTGCCGTCTTCAAGCCGTAACACAGTCGGGGTTTTAAGAATCGAGATATTGGCGGAGACGGCATCCATGACAGCATCCGGCAACGTGGAACTAAATAATGCTTCTTTAAATAAGCGCGTTTCTTGATACAACCGCCCCCAATGAGCAAAGGCATAGTGTGCCGATGCCTGCGAATCTGCCCATTGTGTCGCGTAATAATTTTTCCATGTCGGCGAAACCCCTGCTTGGGCAGCCAGTTCAGCCGCGTTGGGTGTCCAATAATTAATGCAAGTCGGGAAATTCCAACTGATGACAAATCGGACAGCTTTCGTTTCGCCGGGGGCAATCTGAATATGCGCGGCAATCGTCGCTTCATTCTGGTTGCCGCTTTTATCGGCGGGGTAGGTGCGGTTTTTAATCTTGCCGGGGGTAGTGAAATCCCGCCAATACACCTCTAGCGCATCAAACCATTCGCCCCGAAACCAATACTGTTGAACACTGGTGTCAGCCGCATCGGTTGCCAGCGTTAAATCGCCATACTGCGGGTCGTTTTGATGGAGCGAATCACCGCGGAGATGGACACTCGTCAGCCCATCGTGTTTAACAATCTGATGCAGGTTATTGGCAGGCAGCGGATTCCGCAACGTGCCAGCAATGGTGTAATCAATCGCTTGTTCGCTGGTGTTCTGGATGCTGATTTCAAAAAAAGCGGCGGGAATCCCAGAATCATGGTCATTTAAAGGAATGAAAGGGTTAAATGCTTGTAATTTGACCGTGCCGGGGAAACGGGTTTCGTGATAAGTGATTTCGGCTAAGGGGAATTCTCCACGAAATTCGGCATCTTTAAAATGCGGCATCCCGGTCAAGTATTCGCGGCGTGGACCAAAGCCGTAGGTACTCCAGCGCGGCGCATGGACTTCACCAACATAAGAGGGATCGAGGTCGCTATGGAGGACACGCGCATCCAACAGCTTGCCAGCGTGCTCTGCCTTGACAGCAAAATGCGAAAACCCATTCACCGACCCCTTGTTAGGACGGTTGAAAATTTCCCAATCCATCAGCCGACCATTACCAGCAAGCCCAATGCTGCCCGTGCCAATGCCGCCCAATGGAAAACTAATCTGGTTGAGGTGTTCATTACGATAGATAAAACGGCTCATGATAATATCCTATTCTGGGTAAGGCATCGTGTTCACCATAAAATATAATACACAGGTGCGGAGAGAAAAAGTATTTGAACCGTAAAGACGCCAAGAACGCAGAGAAAAGCAATTGAACCACAAAGTCACTATGCGCTACGCGCACCATCCATGATGAAAACTGTATTTGCTCAGAGCATATCAGCATATCAGCAGGGCAAACGCATCAAAATTGTGTTTCGGTTTTTAAAAGACAGTGAAGGTTCTGTAGGGACACGGCATGCCGTGTCCCTACCCAAAACATAACCCTATTGATTTTTCTTGATCTCTTATGAATATAGGTTTGATTTTGATGCAATCGCCCTGAGCATATCAGCAATTCGCTTTTAACTTTGTACTTTTAACTTGTGACTCAGCACTTTTTCAGAGCAGAACACAAAGGTCACGAAGAAAAGCAAAGAGAAAACAACCGATTTATCGGTTTCCGGTTTTGCGCTAGGCATCGGTTTTCAGATGACAACAGTGTGAACGGTAAAAACCAGTGCGGTTAGCTCTTGCGCCGCCGCGTCACCGATGTGCGTTGGATGAGTTCGGTACGCAGTAAATGCAGTTGCTTCTCAGGAAATGCGCCTTGGATGGCATCAATCAGCAGCCCCGCCGCCAATTGCCCCAGTTCGCGCATGGGTTGGCGAATGGTCGTCAAGCTAGGATTAAAATAGCGGGCGACGGGCAAATCGTTATATGAAACCACTGAAACATCGGTTGGGATTTCATAGCCCGCTTCGCGCAATGCTTGCAGTCCGCCAATGGCAATCTCGTCGCTTTGGGCGAATAACGCCGTGAAGGGCAACCGCCGCGCCAAAAGTCGCTCCATCGCCGCATAGCCGCCTTCGTAATTCCAATCGGATTCAACCACAAGCCCCGCCTCATAGGGCAGCCGCGCCGCCGCCAACGATAGCTCATAGCCGCGTTGCCGATCTTGTGCTGCCTGATACGTCAAGGGTCCTGTAATCATGGCGATGTGTTCGTGTCCATGCTGAATCAAGTGATTGACCGCCTGTTGTGCGCCATCCACATTATCCACATCCACAACCATCACATTATCAATGGGCAAGTGATAGCCGACGGTTACAATCGGGATACGGTCACGGAGTAAATTGACCAAGCGGTCATCAAAGAGCGTGGTACTTGGACGGAGAAAAAATAAACCATCGACATGGCGCTCGGTCAGCAGCTTAACATACTGTGGCTCTGTTTCGAGGTTGCCTTCGACACTGGCAACCAGCGAAAAATAGCCCCGCGACCGCGCTTCGATTTCAGCGCCAGAGATGGTCTGAGCGAAGAAATAATCGCTGAGGTCGGTGGTCACTAGCCCAATGGTACGGGTCTGTTTGAGTACCAAACTGCGGGCAATCGCATTCGGCTCATAGCCCAATTGCTGCACAACCCGCAGCACTGTTTCACGGGTCTGGTCGGCAACATACTCATGATTATTCAGCACCCTTGAGACGGTAATCAGCGATACTTTTGCTTCGCGGGCAACATCCGCCATCGTCACGCCTTGGGCAGCATTCTTACGTCGTTTCATAGGTGATATTTCTCAGCACAGATGGGTGCTTACCCCTTCAGCCCAGTGGTGACAATCGCTTCCATAAAGTAACGTTGTGCAATCAGAAAGACGATAATCAGCGGCAAAATATACACCACTGCACCCGCCATCGTCAATGAATACAGTGGTAAACCCTGCGGATTGCGGTAAGCCGCCGCCAGCAGCATCGCTAAGGTCGTTTGGTCGGGAGCAAGGAACAGAGCTTGCGTCAGGAAATCGCCCCACACCCAATTAAACGAAAATATGAACACTGCCAGCATCGGCGTGATGGCATTGGGCAAGAAGATTTGCCAGAAAATCCGCAACCGCCCACACCCATCTATCTCGGCGGCATCCTCTAGTTCTCTGGGAAATGCCGCAAAAAATTGGCGGAACAAAAAAATGTGGATGGGCGCACCGGTCATGCCCCACAAGACCCAGGGCAAGTAGCTGTTGGCAAGCCCATAGCGTGAATACAACACGAATTGCGGCAACACCACCACCAGATGCGGCAAAATCAACATCGAGACCACAACGAAGAACAAGAAGTTGCGTCCGGGTGCGCGATGCCGCGCAAACCCAAAGCCGACAAAGGCACTGCTCACTACCGTCAATGTTGCATACCCGGTGGCGAGCAGGACGGAACGCAGCATAGCACCCCAATAATCCACCACAGTCACGGCTTGGATGTAATTATCCCAACGTGGCACTCGTGGCAGTATTTGGAGTGGGTAAACGGTCACTTCGCCATCACTTTTCAGCGAAGAAATCACCAGCCATACCAAGGGGATAAAGAACAATAGTGCCAGCGTGGCAATGATCGTTAAGAGCGCCATGCGCTGCGTGTTTAGCCGTCGGGGAGTCGCCAATGCCGATGCGAAGCCCCGGTCAAAAGGCTTGTTTAAAGAGGTCATGGGATGGATGCCTTCTTAATCGGTGGGGAAAATACGGTTATCATCATAAAAGACCCACCAACGGCTGCTCCACAGGATGCCCAGTGCCAATAACACGCTCGTGCCGAACATCAACCAAATCAACGCACTACCATAGCCAAAACGGTTGAAGCTAAACATCTCGCGGTAAGCAGTGACCATGAAGAAGCGATTCGCGGCGGGTACCGCGACCCCTAAGGTGCCATTCGCCGAGGGACTAAGCAGCATGGGTTCTATCATAATTTGTAAAGCGCGAATAAAGCCGAGCAGCAATTGGAACAACAGCACCGGGGTTAACAGCGGCAAGGTGATTTTGCTAAACTGCTGCCAGGGATTTGTCCCATCCACCCGCGCCGCCTCCAGCAAATCTTTTGGGATGCCCTGCAAACCCGCAATAAAGATAATCATCCCGCCGCCCGTGCCAAGCCACAATACCAGCAGCGTCAGCGTTTCGGTCGGATAATCTATCAACCAGCCCAGCGCCGTGCCGGGGCTAAAGGCACTCACGACGCCATTCACTAAACCAAAGTTCTTTTCAAACAATAGTTTCCAAATCCACGTCGTAGCGACCAACGGGATAATATAAGGAATATAAAATATCACGCGGAACAAGCCCTTGAACGGAATATCCAGCGTCATCCAGAAAGCGATGAGCAGCGATACAGCGATTCCAGTGGGAACACTGATGAGGGTGTAATATAAGGTGCGCTGAATGCTGTTCAAGACATTGCTATCGCTGAATGCCCGTTCATAGTTCGCCATCCCGACGAATTTGAGGTCGTTGATATTGACGCCATTGTAATTCGTCAGCGAGAGATATAGCCCGAATGCCAGTGGGATGACGGTGAGAAAGATAAAGCCCACCAACCACGGCGCGACGAACACATAAAACCAACGAGCTTCGCGGGCGCTGCGTGACTGCCAATTTGGGAATGCGATTATCCGTAGCATGTAGTTGTCCCTTGTATCGGTGGGGGTGCGAACACCCCCACCTGCACTGTTTTAACTGGCGTTGAGCAGACCATCCTGAATGGTGGCGTTCACGTCGGCTTCTAACGATTCAACCAATTCATCAAAGGTGATCGTACCGCGTAAAGCCTGTTCAAGATATGACCACCACAATTCGCCAAAGACTTCGGCGTTGTAGTAGGGGTTGACGGGAATGACAAAGCCGGGCAGTGCCATTTCTTGTTCAACTTGGGTGAAGTTGGCTTGTTGGAAGTCCGTTTCACGCGGGAGCAACGGCAGCAGCGATTTCAGCGGTGGCACACCCCAACCACTGGCAGCACGCGCTTGACCCAAATCGCCAGCGATGAACCATTCAAAGAAACGGAAGGCTTCTTCAGGATGGGCGCTGGTCGCACCAATCGCAATGCCAGTCGGACCCCAAGTGGGGTTAAAGCGTGCTTCACCGCCCCAGGTTGCGCTCGGCAGCATGGCGACACTTTCGTAAACAGCCGACCCTTCTTCTGCGCCGCTAATCATATTGCCGAACCAATAGCCATAGACGACAATCCCGGTGCCGCCACCCATGAACACTTCGCCGGGCCACGAGGCGGGCGGGTTAATGGGGCTAGGCGTCACGCCTGCTGCTGCCAAATCGTAGAAGTAGCGCAATGCGGCGCGTGCCGGCTCATTGTTGACTAGATTAATCGCGCTGAAATCTTCGTTGTAGAGGGTTGCACCCTGCTCCGCCAAAATCACTTGGATGAAGCGTTCAATGAACAGATGGTCATACATCAGCCCAAAACGGACAGTACGATCGCCTTCGACCACAGTCAGTTGTGTGGCAAGTTCTGCGAGTTCGGCATAGGACAGGGGTTCTTCGGCACTGGGGGCGGTCAGATTGGCTTCTTCCAAAATCGCGGTGTTCACGAACAACGAGAAATCCGGTGACCAGTCTTTGGGCAAGCCATAATACACGCCATCCACTAAGAAGTAATCCACCGCAGCGGTGAAATCATCGGTCTTCAACACTTCGCTGGTTGTCAGCAAAGGGGTCAGATCCAGCAGAATGCCCTGTTCTACAAACAATGGCAGTTGGAACGCGGAAAGGCGAATAATGTCGGGGGTATCGCCTGCTGCCAAGCGCGAGTTCAACACGGTTGGGTCGAGTGTTTCAATCAAGCGCACGACATCAATATCGGGGTTTTGTTCTTCAAACAGGGCGATGTCGGCATCTGAGAGTTCATTTGCCGGAATGTAAATATCAAGCTGGACTTTTTCTTGTGCTTGCAAGCTGAGAACCGTCAGCAATGCGAGAACCAGTATGGCGAAAACAGATACGACACGTTGACGAGTAACCATTTTTTTCCTCCAAAGGTGGAATGAACGAAATGCAAAAGGTTTTGTAAGAATGAGAGAAGGTGGCAGGATAACCTCCTTGCTATTTTTACCCAATTTCATGGTATAGTATTTCTGGTAGCGCTATCTGGTAACGCTAACATAAAATGAGAATACCGCAGTTTATTGGGTTTGTCAAATCATTTTTTAGAGGGATACAGATTATGTTTCATCCTGGAAACGCTTGGCTGGATATGGATGGCGCACCGATTCAGGCACATGGGGGCGGCATTCTTCACCATGAGAATACCTATTATTGGTTTGGGGAAAACAAGGATGGTCCGACGAAGATCATGCCCAATAATCTCCATCGCATCGATGCCATTGGGGTTTCTTGCTATAGCTCCACCAATCTGTACGACTGGCATCATCATGGGGTCGTGCTGCCTGCCGTACAGGACGACCCAGACCACGATTTGCACACGAGCCGCGTTATCGAGCGCCCCAAAGTGCTTTATCATGCCCCTAGCCAACGTTTCGTGATGTGGATGCATGTAGATAATGCGGTTTACAGCTATGCGCGGGTTGGGGTAGCGATTGCCGAGCAACCCACTGGACCGTATCGCTATCTTCACAGCCTGCGACCCTTCGGCTATGACAGCCGCGATATGACCGTGTTTCAGGATGACGATGGGCGTGCCTACCTCATCTTCTCCATGCAGCACAACCATACCTTGATGATAGGTCAACTCAGCGATGATTACCTGAACACGCAGGGCGCGAGTGTATCGCAGTTCGTCGGGCAATACCGCGAAGCACCCGCAGTCTTCAAACATGCCGGGCGGTACTACATGGTCACATCGGGTTGCACGGGCTGGGACCCTAACGAAGCCCGCTGGGCAGTGGCGGATACCATGCTGGGTGAATGGGCATTGCGGGGTAATCCGTGTCGTGGTCCACAAGCAGAGCTTACATTTGGCGCACAAAGTACATTTGTGTTGCCGCTGCACAACAGCCCCTTCCCATTTTTATTCATGGCAGATCGTTGGCAACCGCTGAGTCTGAGTGAGTCGCGCTATGTTTGGTTGCCCCTCTATTTTAAAGAAAATGAGATGGTGATTCCTTGGCAGGAGGCTTGGCAGTGGCAGCCCGCAGCGCAGCCTTTGCTTTCGATTGGCTAATTTCTTTCGCTCAAGTTCAAAACGGGTGATTTTCCGTAGGGACACGGCATGCCGTGTCCCATATGCACCAAGTTAAGGAAAAGTAAGGTCGAATTGCTCCCAGAGTTGGAAAG
>JALHOR010000163.1 GCA_022842885.1 Anaerolineae bacterium | reverse complement strand
GGACGAAGCAGAATTGGCAGATTTGCTGGATGCCGTTGCCGATGACATTCTGGCAGATTTGCTGGATGGGCTTGACCCCGAAACGCTGGCTGACATTCTTGAAGAAGCTCCCGATGATTTAATCGGCGATTTTTTGATTGTCTTTGACCCCGAAGACCTGAGCAGCGTTCTCGTCCTGTTGGATGACGGCTCGGTGTTGGAAGTCATTTTAGACAGTGACCTTGAAGTGGTTGGTCTGATTGATTGGGATGCCGTTTACGCCGAATTGGATGCTGATGTTTTGGCGGCATACTTGCTCTTGGAAGATGACCCCGAACTGACGGCTGCTTTGTTGGAAACATTGGGCGTTGAAGATTTCGATGCCTTCTTGTTGACACTGGATGCCGAAGATTTAGCTGATTTCATGGATGATTTGGATGTTGCCGAATTGGCAGCGTTGCAAGATTTGGTGGATGGTGCCATTCTAGCTGACCTGATTGCCGATTTGCCCGCTGATGATATTGCCGACATTCTGGCAGACATTGCCGAAAATGATCCCGATTTGCTGGCAGGCTTCATCGCTGTGGTTGACCCGGCATTTTTGGATGATGTGTTGGCAGAATTAGATGATGCTGCAACGCTGGATACCATCCTGAGCGACCCTGAGTTGGCGGCTGCCTTGGCTGACCTTGGTTTAGACTTAGAAGCTGCTGCCCAAGATGACTTGGATTATGCCCTGATTAGCGAGTTGTCCCCGTCGGAAATCGCTGAATTTCTGGATAGTCTTTCTGCGGCAGAACTTGAAGATTTTATCGCCGGTATCTCAGCCGATGATTTGAATGATTTTATCGGCGCGTTAGATGATGAATCGCTCGCAACTCTTTTAGATGAGTTGGACCAAGATGCACTCGATACCATTTTCAGTTCAATGGACGATTCGACCTATTTTCAGTTGGTGGCGGGTCTGGAAGATGCAGCCCTCATCGAAGCCTTTGGCTTTGCCGATGCTGATGAACTCGATGCGTTTTTGGTAGAAAACCTTGATTTTATTTTAGCTTTGGAAGACGATTTGCTGCTGGCGAACCTGCTCATCAACTTGGATGATGATGAACTCGATGCCTTTTTGACAGCACTCGAAATCGCTGCCATTGATGAATATTTGACGGCACTGGACGATGCATTGCTGGCGGCTCTGTTCGATGATTTGGATGCGGCAGAATTGGCAGATTTGCTGGATGCCGTTGCCGATGACATTCTGGCAGATTTGCTGGATGGGCTTGACCCCGAAACGCTGGCTGACATTCTTGAAGAAGCTCCCGATGATTTAATCGGCGATTTTTTGATTGTCTTTGACCCCGAAGACCTGAGCAGCGTTCTCGTCCTGTTGGATGACGGCTCGGTGTTGGAAGTCATTTTAGACAGTGACCTTGAAGTGGTTGGTCTGATTGATTGGGATGCCGTTTACGCCGAATTGGATGCTGATGTTTTGGCGGCATACTTGCTCTTGGAAGATGACCCCGAACTGACGGCTGCTTTGTTGGAAACATTGGGCGTTGAAGATTTCGATGCTTTCTTGTTGACACTGGATGCCGAAGATTTAGCTGATTTCATGGATGATTTGGATGTTGCCGAATTGGCAGCGTTGCAAGATTTGGTGGATGGTGCCATTCTGGCTGACCTGATTGCCGATTTGCCCGCTGACGACATTGCTGACATTCTGGCAGACATTGCCGAAAATGACCCCGCTTTGCTGGCAGGCTTCATCGCCGCAGTTGACCCGGCATTTTTGGATGATGTGCTGGCAGATATGGATGATTTAGCAATCTTGGATGCTATCATCAACGATCCTGAACTAGCGGCTGTCTTGGCAGACATTGAATTAGATTTGGAAGCGATTCAAGCTGCTGCCGCAGAAAACAGTGGCGATACTGGTAGCGGCGATGACACTGGTGGCGGCGATACTGGTGGCGGTGACACTGGTGGCGGCGATACTGGTGGCGGCGATACTGGTGGCGGTGACACTGGTGGCGGCGATACTGGTGGCGGTGACACTGGTGGCGGTGACACTGGTGGCGGTGACACTGGTGGCGGCGAAGGTGGTGGTGAAGGCGGTGGCGAAGGTGGCGGTGAAGGTGAAGGTGGTGGTGAAGGTGAAGGCGGCGGCGATGGTGGTTAAACCATTATCGTAAACCGCATCAAAAAGTAAACGAAAAACGGGGTATCGCTCACAGAGGGTACCCCGTTTTTTTATTCATTTTATGGGAATTTTTTATAGATTAAAACAAGCGGCGCAAGTTACGGCGTCGCATCCGGCGCATTTGCCGCCGACGCAGCAGTAAACGGGGCAGTATGGGACGAAAGCGGCGCAGTGGGCGAAATGGGAACATGTTTTTTCTCCTGTGTTTTCTGACATATTCCCAGCATAATGGCGCAGCATTATCATTCTTTGACCAAAGTGTAAATTGTTTGCAATATGACCGCTGAAGCGCCTGTTATTACCTCTGCCGAAGCCCAAAAAGCTGTGCGTAATGCCAGTGCCTTAATTGCTGCCAGCATCCTCAGCAAAGGCATTGTATTTATTTGGCAGATTGTGCTGGGCAGCGCCTTGGGGCCCTTTGAATACGGCATCTATAACACGGTGTTCGCCTTGTTAGCAGTTGCCGCACCGCTGGCATCGTTCAGCATGGGCTTGATTGTGATACGCGATGTGGCGCGTGAGCCGCAAAAATTGGGGCAATACTGGTCAGCATTGCTGTTCATGCAAACTGGCTTATCGCTGTTCGCCTATGTGGGGGCAGTGGTCGCTGCTATCACTGTCGGTTACAGCCAAACGATTGTGGCATTCACGGCGCTGGCAGGTATGAGCATTTTTATAGACCTGCTCGGCAACCAAAGTCATGATTTGCTGTTGGCGCAAGAACGCATGACCGTCACTTCGCTAGTAGAAATTATGAATATCGGGCTGCGCGTGGGCTTGGCGGCATGGGCATTATCTATGGGTTGGGGCTTAACGGGCGTTTATCTGGCGACGATTGCTTCGGGCGTTGTGCGCTCAGTCGTGTTGTGGCGTGCCAATTGGCAAGCGGGATTTCGCCCGACCATGCCGTTAAATCGTCCCTTAGCGCGGCTGATTCTGCTCAACAGTTTGCCATTGGCGTTAGCCGCGACGCTCTCTATGACCTATCAACACATTGATAAACTCATGACCACGCGCATCATTGGCGAAGAAAATACCGGCTACTTGGGACCGGCTTTTCTTATCAGCACGGGCGTCATTGAACTACTGAATACCACCGTGTTAGTCGCCTTGTATCCGTTGATGTCGCGCTATTCGGCGGATAGTCGCGGCGAAACGTTTGGCTTCATGATAGAAAAATTGACGCGCTTCATGGTGATTATCACGCTGCCCATTGCACTAAGTTTGAGCATTTTTGCGGTGCCATTGGTGGAGTTGATTTTTGCGCCGGAATACGCGCCGACGGCGGGGATTTTACAAATTTTCATTTGGTATACATTTTTGACAATGGCAGGCAATGTCATCGCGCAAGGCTTGATGATTCAGAATCGCCAACGATATTTATTGATGATTCGCGCTGGCGGCTTGGCGCTGAATATTGTGTTAAACACGATTTTGCTGCTGCGCTACCGTGACCCACGCGGTGCGGCATTGGCTTCTGTTATTGCCGAAGCTCTAACTATCGCGCTGATGCTGTGGCAGTTCCGCGCCCCCGGTTGGGAAACCCGCCGTTTTTTGATGGGACTGCCGCGTTTGCTGTTGATAGGTGCTATCACCGCTGGCGTGATGGCGGTTGTCGGGCAAGTGCATTTTATTCTGGGCGGCATAGTGGGCGCAGCGGTCTATTTGGCAGGGATGATGTTGGGCGGCGGGCTAACGCCAGATGACCGCGCTTTATTGCAGCGCGTATTAAGAACACTGCCCGGCAGCCACCGTTTCTTAGGATAATTCAAAACATGTTCTCAATTGTTCAGGAGAAATGCTGATGCCATTGCTTATCCTCATTCGCCATTCCATTTCCCGCCAGCAACCCGGTGTTTCTGCCCATGAATGGGAACTCACCGATGAGGGCAAAACACGCTGCGAACAACTTGCCGAGCAGTTGCGCGAGTATGCCATTCAGCATATTTTTAGCAGCGATGAACCCAAAGCGCACCTTACGGCGGCATTAGTCGCGGAAAAATTAGGGCTGCCTGCGGTGGAAATTCAGACTGGCTTGCGCGAAACCCAACGCGCTACCGCCCCCTATTTTGAAGCCGTAGCAGATTTTCAGGCGGCGATTCAGCGGGCGATGCACGAACCCGAAAAATTGCTGTTTGGCGAAGAAACCTTCGCTGATGCTCAAAATCGTTTTGTGGAGACGATTGAGCAAATCATCACCCAGCACCCGGATACAACCATCGCCGCAACGACGCACGGCACGATTATGAGCTTGTATTTGGCGCAAGTGACTGGGCGCGATGTGTTTGAAATATGGCACTCTTTGAAGATGCCCGCCTATGCCGTGTTGACTCTACCAGAGGTAAGGTTCGTGAAATTGGTGGAGTCTGTAGAATAATCGAACTATACAAGAATCCTAACTTATGCTTCTCACGCTGTCCCAAGCCACCACTGCCGATATTCCCGGCATTCAAACGCTGGCAAAAATTGTCTTTCAGCAGGCGATGGCGGCAACGCATGATGCCGCTTATATTGAACGTTTTTTGCAGCGCGTCTATTCGGAAAACAGCCTCAAACGCGCTTTCGTCAATGATGGCACGATATTTTTAGTGGCTCATGCTGATGAGGGCATTGTTGGGATGCTGCAATTTGGGTCGCCGCTGTTTGATGATTGCGAAGAACGCAAAGAGATTCACAAGCTGTACATTCATCCTGACCATATTCGGCATGACATCGGCGGACATTTGCTTGCCGATATGATAACGCGCCTGCAAGCCACAAATCTCGTGCGCGAAGTGTTTGCTTATGTGCCAGCGGGGGAAACAGCGCGGCAGAATTTTTATGCCAAACACGGGTTTGAGCATATCGCCGCGCAGGATAAGCAGGATGAGCAGTATTGGCTGAAACTGCTCTATCCTGCTGAATAATGTGGTGAAAATTACGCCTTCAATTTTGCCAGATATTTCGCCCGGAACTTGCTTACTTTGGGGGCAATGACCACTTGGCAGTAGCCAGCATGGGGATTATTGACGAAATATTCTTGATGATAATCTTCGGCGGGATAAAATGTTTCTTCCGGCACAATCTGGGTGACGATGGGATTGTTCCATAAAGCCTGCGAGTCTTGCCGCACTTGTTCGGCAGTGGCTTGCTGCTCTGCCGAATGATAAAAAATCACCGAGCGATACTGCGTTCCCACATCAGCCCCTTGCCGATTCAGCGTCGTGGGGTCATGGATGGTGAAAAACACTTCTAGCAATTCTTTGTAGCTGATGACCTCTGGGTCAAATGTGATTTGGGTGACTTCGGCATGGTTGGTCGTGCCGGTGCAGATTTGTTTGTACGTCGGATTCAAGACATGCCCACCGGAATACCCCGATACTACATCAGTCACGCCTTTGAGTTGGTCGTAAACCGCCTCTAAACACCAGAAACAACCGCCGCCCAATGTTGCGCTTTCTTTACCCATTGTGTTTCCTCTTTCGCTCGCATTGCTGATAAATCATAGTTTACAGTATAGCCACAGGTCTAAAGAAAATATTACGACTGCCTGCAAAACCCATGAGAATTGTGTTGGAGGTTTATCAATTCATATCGTTTCTTTACGCGAATGCACTCCAAATCACCTCTATAATAGGCATATCAAACTCGGATTCAAATGAGGCATCTTATGGAATTTTTGTTTGCAAACACAGGTTCTTTCATTGCGCTGTTGATTGCGTTGGCGCTGTTGTGGTGGGCGGGGCAAGGGCTGTTTAATGTCATTTGGATGTTCTTCCCGTTCAAGCCGTGGCGCATCACCGATGTAACACATTTAGACATTCCGCTGCCAGAAGACATTGCTACGAATCAATTTGAAGTCGAAATGCTGGATTTTTTGCCCGCTGGCATGTTTGAAGTGCGGCTGACACCCTTAGCCAAAACGGGGCAATATACCCGTCTCTATACTGCTGAAAATTATGAAGCCTATGCTGAAGTCACCCAAATTTCGGCAATGAATCTAGTCGGTTTCTTTACACTGTTCCCCGATAATGCGCTGATTATGACCACGTATCCTTATGGGGAAAATATTCAAACACCCATGTTTCATCAACGCTATGCTGCCAACAGTCTGGATGCGGCGTATTATCATCATATGAAACAGGTGGAACGTTGGCGCGAACTGCATGGCAATCCCATCTTGCTGCAAAATGCCGATGAAATTCATGCGGCGGAGGGCGTTTATCGCCAGCATCATCGGCGGCGGCATTTTCGGCGTTTGATAGCGCAGCAATTGGCGAGTGCCGCTACCTTTTTATCTATCCTTGTTGGGGCTTGGGCATTCTTGTGGCAACCGTTGACCAACGTTATGAATAACTGGTCGCCGTTACTTTACTTGGTGCTGTTTTTCGGGTTTGCCATCCTCAGTCAGTGGCTATCCAAATTTCCTGAATCAGTAGATGACGCGAAAAAAGTAGAGGATGGTCTCAGTCGGGATTTGTAGCCCTCTGTTTTGATATGTTCGCTATTGGGGGCAGCGCATGTCCCCATTTTTGATATTTTGCTTTGGAAAATGTTGCAAATCCAAAAAATCCGCGTTATAGTCGTTTTATCCTGAAAAACTGAAGGCGACTCGTTGAAAGTCGCCTCCAATTTTCCAACCGCGTACTATATACGGTTACTGATCGTAACTCGAATTATAGTACGCGCCGCCACTACCGCATATCAGCAATATGGGGTGTTTTGGCGTATCAGGATATTTCGTTCATTTTCCAACTCAGGAGGCATTCTCATGTCTGACAAAGGCGAAATTATTCTGTATCAAGATGATGAAGGTGAAGAAAAGATAGAGGTTCGATTGGAAGGCGAAACTGTTTGGCTTACGGAGACAGAAATGGCGAGTCTCTTCAAAACTCACCGAACAAGCATCAATCGTCATCTTCGCAACATTTTCAAGTCAGGTGAGTTAGATGAGAAAAATACAGTAAAGAAAGTATGTATCCCCCATTCCGATAAACCTGTATCGACTTACAATCTTGATATGGTTATTTCAATCGGTTATAGAGTGAACGCTCGAATGGGTATAAAATTCCGAATTTGGGCAACGCAAAGAATTAAACAAGCACTCTTAGACGAATACCATCACTTGACAATGAATTTTTTAGAAAAGATTTTCTCTAGACAACTGCCAACTTATTCAAGCATAGGGTGGGGATACATTTATCTGCTCAAAGCTCCGTCTGGTTATTATAAAATTGGGAGAACTAAAAACCCTGTAAATCGTTTATATACATTTCATTCCAAATTGCCCTTTGAAGTTGAATATGTTTGGTTACATCCCACCAATAACATGATAAAGTTGGAAAATCAACTTCACCAACATTTCGTTGATAAGCGCGTTAATGGCGAATGGTTTGCCTTAGATGAAACCGATGTGCAAACATTCATTGAATGGCAAGATGATTCGATTATTGGCTAATCTAAGAACGAATTGGCGCGATACAATCAAGCACTGGCTGAAACTCGTGCAGAATATAAGCATTTATTGAGGGATGCTACCACTAAACATGAAGCGAATGGGTAGCCATTTTAACATACTCACCAACGGGGACAGCGTATGTCCCCACAATTATTCTTAGAGTTCTTCTGCAAGCCTTTTCCAGAATTCTTCTTCTGTCATAACATTGCCTAACAAGGCATCACGGAAGGCACGTTTAAAACTGGCGCGAACATCTTCTGAGAATGGTAGTTCAATCGCATGTTGTTCAGCATCTGCCGACACTAGCGCCCGCAAATAGGCGTCTGGGGCATCGTAGCCACGCTGCTGCGCCAACTTTGTCAGACGCTCTGCTTCATCTTCGGAGATGGTTAATATAGGAATTTGTGACATATCCATACCTCAAATGCAATTTGATGTGATTATAGTATGTGCCGCCACTACCGCAATATCAGCAATCCGGGGTATTCTGGTGTATCAAGATATTTTGTTCATATTCCCAACTCAGGAGGCATTCACATATCTGACAAAGGCGAAGAAAAGAGAGAGGATTAAAAACCCCTCCACAAGGGAGGGGCTACACTTTATTCCAGCACGGGCAGCGCCTCAAGCATTTCCTGCTTCCAGAAAGACGGCAGTGCAATCAACCGGGCAACCGGGCATTTCCCGGCGATTTCCAGCAAACGGTCTTTTTGTTCGGGCGTCAAATCGCCATGCAGCACAATACTCTCGCGGATTTCATGCACAAACAATTCTTCACCGGCATAGTCCGGGTAATCTTTGCCAGAAAAACGCTCAAAATCCAAAGCAATTTCAATCCGTTCCAATGGGATTTGTTTACGTTCCGCATACATTTTGATGGTAATAGCAATGCACGCCCCCAATGCACCCATCACGGTTTCCGTCGGCGTCTGGGCAACATCTGTGCCGCCGTCCTGCGTTGGCTCATCAATATAATATTGATGCTGGCGGCTGTTGATGGTCACGCGATACCCATCATTTTTTCCTAAATGAACTGTGGCTTTCGGCATGGTGTAGCTCCTTATGGGTTATCCAAATGGGTTATCCAAAATATCAATCGCAAACATGTTCTATTCTCATCATCGCAACCAGTGTTTAATTTCACATGCCGCTTCTCTGTTTACCAGAATGAGCCTGCACCGCACATCTTACATGCCGCTAGGAATCAAAAAGACGCACCTAAGATGCGCCTTATTGGGCAGAAAGAGGCGATTTAGCTCTTGGCTTTTTGCAAACGGCGCAAACCTTGATACGCTGGATTGCCTTGGATGTCGCGCCAGCGGGCTTCACCATCATCCAAATGCCATTCGACCACATATAAGCCATCAATATCCTGATACGCAAAAGCTGGGCGCAAATTGAGCAGCACTTGGCGGATGGTGCCAATAATGTCTTTGCGTTCTTCGCCCGTCTTCAGGATAAAGTATTTGCCCGGCTGCCATTCAAACAAGATCGGCATCCCGTTTAGGCTGCCTTCCATTTTGATGGGGTTGGCGACTTGGGTGCAACTCATATACACCCCTTGCAGCCGATTTTTCCACAACGAATGATTAACTCGTTCTTCAATATAATAGGGACGTGGCTCCG
>JALHOR010000162.1 GCA_022842885.1 Anaerolineae bacterium | reverse complement strand
CCCCCAGTCCGCGCCGAGCATTTGCCATACCCTGTCGGTCTCACAGTGCCTCATACAGCGCCAGTGCCGCCGCATATTCCCCTGCCGCCGCACCATATTCATCCTCCAACCGCCGCACATCCCCAAGTCCGCGCCGGGCATTTGCCATGCCCCATCGGTCGCCCAGTGCCGCATACAATGCTAGTGCCGCCTCATATTCCCTTATCGCCGCACCATATTCATCCTGATACAGCCGCACCTCCCCCAGTCCGCACCGGGCATTTGCCATGCCCAGTCGGTCGCCCAGTACCGCATACAGCGCCAGTGCTGCCTCATATTCCACTGCCGCCGCCCCATATTCATTCTGCAACCGCCGCACCTCCCCCAGTCCGTAGCGTGCGTGTGCCAACGCGGCGTTATCGCCACTCTGCTGGGCAAAATAAATTTTAATCTGATAGTGCAAATCACTGGGCAACGCGGGGTTGAGCAGGGCTTGTTCAAATAGGGCATGAACAATGGTTTGCTGCTCTGGCGCGAGACTATTGACTATGCTTAATAGGCTGGTTAGATACCGCACCACCAGCGGCAAGTTTTCCACAAGCAGGCTGGATTGGGCATAACGCACGAGGGTTTCAAACGGGATATGCGCCTGCGTGGGTATTTTAAGCAAGATGATAGTCACAGCGGGTTTATCACGTTGTGCCAGCCGTTCATCCCAGAATGCCGTTATACTCGCTGTATCCGCCACACACTGCCAATGATATATTTTTTCGCTGGCATCGGTCGTGGCGGTGGCGGCACAATGATGGAGTGTGCGCCATAAATCGGCATAATGCGTCCGTAAATCATGTTCCAGCAATTCGCGCACGATTTGGGACGGTTGCTGCCCATCCATAAATGAGCGTTCCCGCAAAAACGCCAACGCCTTGCCGATGTCGGCTTGGGCATCAAAGAGGTTATCCGTCGGCGGCACTGCCATGATTGCCCGCAGCACTGCCTCATCTGTCCATGAGCGCAAGATGCAAGCATATTGCAGCAAATAGACTGCTCGCTTTTGGGTGATAGGCAGGGCATCCCAGCCTTCCTGCCATAAATGAAGTATCTTTTTCTGCAAATATGCCGACACCAAATGATCGCTTAGGTTATCCGGCAAACTCGCGTCAAGTTGTGCTGCCGCCCCACCGCCGAGGATAAAATCTGCCGCCAGATGCAAGCATAAGGGTATGCCCCGCGCAACCCGCAGGATGATGTTGATGGTATTCTCATCCGGCAAGCCGCGCTGGAATAACAATTGAGTAGCATCCGTAGTATCTAGCGGTGGAAGCGATTGCAATTTAAAACGGGGGTCATGCTCTTGCCCGACGATGAACAGCATGAGATAGGGAGCAAAATGCGGTTCTGTGAACGAACACAGCCAATCTTTGACCAGCGATGGGGCTTTGCTGAATTCATCTACAAACAGCATGACTACGGGGCGATGTATCGTCGTATTGCGGGCAGCATCAGCGATAGGCGGCAAGACGGGCAATTTTTGCAGTGCAAAAGCAAATTGGTTCAGGGCATTATTCATCTGCGGATGCAAGCTGTAGCCAATATTTACGTTCACAATATTCTGATTACCGGCAACAGTGGCTTGATCTGCGCTAATCTGCATCATTTGATGAAAATTAATTTGTGACTTAATCATGTCTTGGGCAAGCTGCCAACACCCTAGCAATGGCGAGGGGGTTAATACTTGCCGCAAGCCAAACATTTTGCGAGTGATTTTGGTGGTTTTACCTGTGGCTTCTAACTGCGTCAAAATTTCCCCAAAAATCGCTTCTGGTTTATGGAGTGTGGTTTGGCTTAAATCCAACCAGACAACATAGGGCGTAAATTGCGCCGAGAGGATTTCATCGCGCACCTTACGCAAAAGTGCTGTCTTGCCAATGCCCGAGATTCCGTAATAACCGCCTACCCCATATTGATGACGGCTCAGGCGATTGCCCCAATAATCAATTTGTGTATTGCGCCCGACAAGCGGATTGTTGTGTGCGTCCGACATGTTTAGGCTTTGCGATTAATATTGTCTTCAATTGTAGAACCATCAGAAGCCTCAATGTCCATACTACTGCCATCTGATTCATTACGATTGCGGCGGACGGTGGATTTTCCAGTTGCTTTAATTGTCATAGCTTGTGTTGGATTTTCGCCCGAAAGTTCCGCACCGGGCATCCGCAACCGAATATTACCGCGTCCCAAAACCAGAGCAATAATAATGACCACCGCTACTATCAAAATTATGAGAATCAGTTCCCCACTCATAATTATTTCCTCTGAATTTATTAAATTTGCTATATCATTATTATAGTGAAAATGAAGTATTTTGTAGCCTTCAATTAGTAATATGAGAATTTTGCCTTTAGACTCATAGATTATTCTCTCTTTTAATCCCATTTCGACTTACAATACACTAAATTTTTCTGCATTTGGCTAGGGAAAAACATGCTCGCTTTAGAGGCTATTTTTACCACCTTCCCCACGCTGGAAACAGACCGTTGCATTCTGCGCGAGTTCACACCGGATGATGTGCCAGCCATGTTTGCCCTGATGAGCGATGCCCAAGTGACGCGCTATTTGGGGCGGCAGCCGATGGCGACAATGGAGGAAGCAGCGCAACGAGTGGATAATTTCATTCATGGTTTTGCTACACAGTCGCATCTGGTGTGGGCGGTTGTGAGCAAAGAGACGGGTACACTGTTGGGCAATGGCACGTTATGGAATCTTATCCCAGAGCATGACCGCGCTGAATTGGGCTATATTCTGATGCCAGCGGCATGGGGCAAAGGCATTGCCACGGAAATTTGCCAAATGATGGTGCAATTTGGTTTCACAACGATGGGACTGCACAGCATTGAGGCGCAGATAGACCCGGAAAATAGTGGCTCGCGGCGCGTGCTGGAAAAACTCGGCTTTGTGCAAGAAGGGTACTATCGAGAAAATTTTTATGATCCCACCCAACAGCACTATACCGACACCGCCGTTTTTTCATTATTGGTGGGCAACTGGCGTACCCGTCTGATAAAATAACCCGTATCCGAATGTACTCATCACACTGAAAAGGGTTGAAGACAATGGAAATGGGCGTTGGATTAAACGAAGTTCTAGTTTTCATCTTTAGCATATTCGGTATGGGGTTTGTCGCGCTGTATCAAGGGCGCATAGATGCAGCAATCCTCTATCTGATGCTGCCCATTTTTCTATTCCTCTTTGTGGCATAATTTAGAATAAGCCTGATAAAGGCGGCACAGAATGCCGCCTATATATCATCGCGCTAAACCACCGGTTCGGGCATTGCCATCGCATTAATCGCCCGCATAACCTCACGGAACTGGTCGAAGAATAATTGCGGGGATAGGCGGCGTGGGCATGGCGTTAGTCTCCTGTGTACTATTCAAATGTTGTAGTTGAATTTAGTAGGGTTCTTCATAGGTAATGATGCCTGCCAAACAGTTATCTATCAGATTCCATTTGTAAACTTTTCCATCATGTGTGCGTGCAAATACGAAATCGTCCGATGACCATCCAATATCCCGCACTGAACTATGGTCGGTAACAAATCTTGCGATAAATGATTGACTCGCAATTTCGAAAATATGAAGTTCTTCATCCTTCTCACTCGGATACCCAATTGCCAATAGATGTCCAGAAGGTGACCAAGCGACATCAAATGGAGCAATTACCCCCGGAACTAGCATTTCTAATTCAAAAGTATCACCATTCCATATTTCGACATCTGTTGCATTCCGTAACCCACTACCAGCCAGCACAATCTGATTCTGACTTGACCAGTCTAATGATGTTACAAAATCCATGCCACTCTGCAAAACCTGTGATAGCTGCCAGTTGGTTGTATCCCAAACATCCACTTGCTCTGAATTTTCATACTGCGTAACAATAAGGTAGCGATCATCCGGCGACCAAGTTGCAAGAGAATGTGTCATACTCTTGCGATCCGTGAAGGGATCACGAGCAAAATACGGCATTTCAAATATCAACTTGTCGTTGTCAACATCCCAAATCTGAGTAGGCGCTTCGCCTGCCAATACCAATTTAGTGTCATCATGAGACCATTTAAGGGTGTGAACATCTTGTTGAGGAATCGGGTCAGGGATGGTTATTAACGGCTGAAGTGTATTGTCTGATTGCCATACCTCAACCCCTGTAATGGGAACATATGAAGCAAGATAATGATTGTCGGAAGACCAGCTAATTGCCAAACCGCCAAAATTTCCCTCATTGAAAGTTGTGATTTTTCGAAGATTATCTGTGCGATATGTATGAATGCCAGCATCATCAGCGATTGCCAGTTGATCCCCTTGAGGTGAGATCATCATTGCGTAGTTAGGCATATCACTGTAGCCAAAGCGAAAACTATCAGGTTTTTCACAGGTTGCAAGATCATCGTGTGCAATGACACTATTTAACAAGATGGAAATTAATGCTATCAAAATAAAATAACGCATATTTTATCCTATTGTTGTTTCACAAGGAAGCGACTCAGGTACGCTCATATGCATCAACATAGGCTTACCCTACGCACTATAGCCATCTTATGCTCCAAAACAAAAACAGGGCAAAACTCGTGCTTCGCCCTGTTTTTTGTTCTTTTCTGCGTTCTTGCCGTCTTTGCGGTGCAATGCTTAAACTACCGGTTCGGGCATTCCCATGGCGTTAATCGCCCGCATGACCTCACGGAATTGGTCGAAGAATAATTGCTGTTTGGCATCGCTCATCGCAACCGGCGGATTCGGATGCACTTCTACCATCAGACCATCCGCGCCGCTAGCTTTTGCCACTCGCGCTAATGGCACGGCAATATCGCGCCGCCCGGCAGAATGCGAAATATCCACAACGACGGGCAAATGCGTCTGCGTTTTCAGCACGGGAACAGCACTAATATCCAGCGTGTTGCGTGTTTCCGTCTCAAAGGTGCGGATGCCGCGTTCCATAAAAATGATGTTGGGATTGCCGCTGCTGATGATGTATTCGGCGGCGTTGAGCCATTCTTTGATGTTGTTGCCAAAACCGCGTTTAAGGATGATGGGCTGGCGTACTTTGCCGAGCGCCTTCAATAAGAAGCTGTTTTGCATATTACGAGCGCCCACCCAGAACAAATCCACATAATCGCTCATCATCGAAACTTGCGACATATCCATAATTTCGCTGACGACCATTAGCCCGTGTTTATTGGCAACTTGGCGAGCAATTTTTAAGCCGGGTTCGCCCAAGCCCTGAAATTCATACGGAGAGGTTCGCGGTTTGAACGCCATGCCGCGCATAATTTTGACGCCCTGCTCTGCCAGCAGTTCGCCCACCGCGTCCATTTGCTCAAAACTTTCGATGGCACACGCGCCCGCAATCACCTGAAAGACGCCGCCGCCGATTTGCGTGCCATCCGGCATGATGATTTCGGCGTCGCGCTGCCCCGGTTGGCGATTCACCATGAATTTAGCGATTGCCTGTTTTTCTTCCATTGCCAGCGTTGCCTTAAAAATTTCTTTAAAGAGCGTCTTAATCGTCTCATTGCTGAAGGGCCCATTATTCGCCATTTCCAGCGCCGTCAGCATATCACCTTCCCGCTGCGGGTCATAAATTTGGCTGCCGAGCGTGGCTTGAATTTTGCCGATTTCGCTGGCGATGCTGGCGCGTTGATTGAGTAATTCCAAAATTTGCAGGTTAATAGCGTCAATTTTTTCACGGAGTTCCGCGATGCGTTCTGCGGGCATGATGCGTGTCCTTTATTGCTGATGTCGTATGCCGAGTATGGGGGTTAATTTTGGCGCAAAACATGCGAACTCACAACTGTGGAAACGTAGCAACGAGAACAAAACCACAGCGATATACAAAAAACACCCCCATTATGAGGGTGTCCCTTTCCCCAACTTGTGTTATTGTTTTCTTATTACACGATGACATAGCTAAGGGAACTCACCATGACTGCAACCCCCATAGACCCGTTTGCACATCCAAATCATAATATCAGTCGCCGCCAGCAAAGAAACTTTAATGAAATTGTGCTGGCGGTGATTGTGGCTATCGTCATGATTGGCATTGGCAGATGGCTGTTTCTCACAGAACTACCGCGTATCATGGGTGAAGATGAAATTAGCTTTTTCGGCAACCTATTCTCAGAAGGCTTCGGCATCATCATCACCGTCATCATCGTGGATAGATTGAACCAGCGCCGTGCGGATAATGCCTTGCGAGATGAACTGGTGTCACAAGTGGGTAGTCAAAGCAATGATTTTGCGATTGATGGGCTCAGGAGACTAAAGGAAAAAGGTTGGTTAAGTGACGAAGATAATTTGCTACGCGGGAAGGCAATCCGGTCTGCCAAATGGCAGGGTGCAGATTTAGAGAAAATAGATTTAAGTAAGGCAGATTTAGGTGGTGCGAACTTGACCGAGGCAAATTTACTTTATGCGAACCTGAGTCAGGCAATACTATGGTCTGCGAATTTGAGTGAGGCAGATTTAGAAGGTGGGAATCTGAGTCAGGCAATATTATGGTTTGCGAATTTGAGTGAAGCAGATTTAGAAGGTACGAACATGAATGGGGCAGATTTACCTGATGCGAACCTGAATAAGGCAGATTTATGGGGTGCGAACCTGAATAAGGCAAATTTGGAATGTGCAAACCTGACTGAGACAAATTTAGAAGATGCGAACCTGAATAAGGCAAATTTATGGGGTGCGAACCTGACCGAGGCAGATTTAGACGGTGCGAATCTGAGTGCGGCAAATTTAAGACACGCAAATTTGCAGGATGCCATCATTGATGAAATAACCCGATTTGATGAAACAACCCGTCTTCCCGATGGCACATACTGGACACCCGGAACCGATATGAGCCGTTTCACTGACCCCAATCACCCGAATTTCTGGCGGTCAACCCATTCAAACTCGCCTGCGAACCCAAATAGTGAATGGTGGAAACGACGGTTGGCAGAAAACAAATGATTGGCAACAGCCGGGGCTGTGGGGTGGAGGTGTGCCTCGACCCTACGGAAAATCACCTATTTTGAACACGAGCCTTCTAAAGATACCTTGAGCGAGTTTTCGGTACACTTGGTATAATAGGCGTCTGCAACACAATATGCTCCGAAACAGGCTTGATGACCGAAAGTGCATGGCTAAAAACTGATTTTTTACATCTTCACAATCATAGGCAAACTCTTTATGACGACTTCCAAAACAGTTATTGCAGTGGATTTGGGCGCGGAATCTGGGCGGGTGATGCAGGTACAGTATGATGGCACGCGCCTGAATATGCAAGAATTGCATCGTTTTCCGAATATTCCGGTGCAAACACCCAACACGCTTTATTGGGATGTGCTGCGCTTGTGGCACGAAATTTCGCATGGGCTAAAAGCCATTCCATCGGATGCGCTCTCGATTGGTGTGGATACGTGGGGTGTGGATGTGGCGCTGCTGGATAGGCGTGGCGAATTACTCGCAAATCCAGCGCATTACCGTGACCCACGCACCGATGGCGCGATGGATTGGGTGTTCCAACGGATGCCACGCCGCGAAGTGTTTGAACGCACAGGCATTCAGTTCATGCAATTGAATGGCTTGTATCAATTGGCGAGTCTGGTACGCGATAACAGCTCCTTATTAGACAGCGCCGAAACACTCTTAACCATTGCCGATTTATTCAATTATTGGCTGACGGGCAGCAAAACCTGCGAATTTACGCATTTTTCTACGCTGCAATTGTATAACCCGCACATCAACGCGCCCGATTTGGATATTTTTACAGCAATCGGCATTCCCACTAATATTATCACGCCCATCGTGCAGCCCGGCACCCAAATCGGCACGTATCATAACGTGCCAGTGGTATTGCCCTCGTGCCATGATACAGGCAGCGCCTATGTCGCTATTCCAGCACAGGATGAGCATTTCGCCGTTCTCAGCAGCGGCACTTGGAGTTTGCTTGGTTTGGAACTGCGCGAACCCGTGATTAATGATGCCTCATATGCCGCGAATTTGACCAACGAAGGCGGCGTATATGGCACTTGGCGCTTGCTGAAAAATATCATGGGCTTGTGGCTGGTGCAACAGTGCCGCGAGACATGGCGGCAGCAAGGGCGCGATTATAGTTATGATGAGTTGGTGAAAATGGCGCAACATGCCCAACCGTTTTTCGCGCTCATTGAACCCGATGACCAATCCTTTTTTGCGCCGGGCGATATGCCATCGCGTATTCAAGCCTATTGCCGCCGCACCAATCAGCCCGTGCCGGAAAGCGATGAGCAGATTATCGCCGTCGTCTACGAAAGTTTGGCACTGAAATATCGTTACGTTTTAGACAATCTGGTGCAGGTGTCTGGGCGGCGCGTAGATCGGTTGCATGTGATTGGCGGCGGTTCACAAAACCGCCTGTTATGCCAAATGACTGCGAATGCCATTGGGCGTCCAGTGCTGGCGGGTCCTGTCGAAGCGACAGCATTGGGCAATGCCATCGTGCAGTTAATTTCGGCGGGCGTGTTCGCTGATTTGGCAGAAGCCCGGCAGATGCTCAGTCGGTCTATCGCGCCACAAGTTTATGAGCCACACAACAGCACCGATTGGGACGCGCAGTTCGAGAAATTCACAGCATTGCTCAACGCATAAATCCATAAAATTTTTGGATTGAACCGCCAAGACAAAAGAACCCTCGATGTCGGGGCATGATACATCTCATGCCCTGTTTAACCATCTGAAAACAACACTAACCGATTGATGGGTTTCCTGTTTTGTGTGATAACATGCATTTTTAGCTGATAGTACGAAAAGCATTTGAACCACAAAGAACACAAAGGTCACAAAGAAAGAAATATCACCACAAAGGCACGGGGCGCGTAGACACTGCCCATCGAACACCGAGGGTTTCACAGAGAAAAAGAACCCATTGAAACGCAAAATCGCAAAGAACACCGAGAAAAACCATAAAAACAGAATCGATTGAGGTTTTTTACAACGCGGGAAAGCATATTAGCGAAAATTAGTTTTTTATAGACATCAAAAATTTATAAGTTTGCCGATAAAGAACCACTGCAATAAAACCCCCTATCGCCAACGCCATAATTTCACCTGTGTAGCGCAGGAAGAAAGGCTGATGGATTTGGTCAGGTGTTGTTAAAAATACTTTTCGCGGGTCATCTAGCCAAACCATGCCTTTGACCGTAGTTGCCTGACGATAATTATTACAGCGACCAGTTAATGTTTGAGAAAACGTATAAGGTCTTTCGTCTACAAAATAAACGAAACTTACTTCGGGAACATCTATTTTTGAACCCGGAGATGGTTCTACCATACGACAATTGGTAATCTCTAACAGAACTTCGCGTCCATTCGCTTGTAATAATTCATCTCTTTGGATGCTTTGTATCAGTGTAAATAAGGGCAAAAGCAATGAAAAACTAGCAACAATAAATAACACAGCAGCACTGGCAGGCGACAAAGGAGAAGTTGTTTTCGCTTTCATTATCTTAACATCCAAAATATATTTGTTATAACGATTGAATCGCCAAGAAATGCCCTATATTTTTAGGTTTGGTGTGCCAAACCCCTACAAAAACTGCGTGGTGTCAGGGCATGATACATCTCATGCCCTGTTTAACCATCTGAAAACAACACTAACCGATTGATGGGTTTCCTGTTTTGTGTGATAACATGCATTTTTAGCTGATAGTACGAAAAGCATTTGAACCACAGAGTCTCAAAGTCTTCTTTATATAGAAA
>JALHOR010000161.1 GCA_022842885.1 Anaerolineae bacterium | reverse complement strand
TTCGACCATACCCTAAACTATTTATCAATGACACCTTTAGTTTAGCGATTTGGTCTCTGAGTTCTCTATTCTTTCTTTATCAAAAACGTTGGTTAATGAGATCAGTCGTCAGCTATCAACTTTTCTCTTTTGTTTTACGCTCAAGCTCAGATTGCGTGAAAAGTATGTCATTGTAGGGTCGAGGCATGCCTCGACCCTACGGAAAATCACTTGTTTTGAACATGAGCCTTGTTTTATTCTCTCTGTGAAACCTCGGTGCGCTCTGTGTCTCGGTGGTGATATTTAGCTTACCCCTGCAAAAATGCCCACGCAGCGCGGTAGCGTTGCAGGCGCTGCCAATCTTTTTCCGTGACGCTTGCCAAGCGGCGAATATCCATATTGTCTTCCAAATCCGCCAATTTCACGCGGCGGGCAATGGGATTGGGTTTGACGCGCTGCATGGCTGCTATATAGTCCTCATTATCGCGCTTGGTTAGGCAGTCTACCGCGTCTAAAATTGCTTGCGAATATCCCATCTCGTGCAAATCTGCCAGCGTATACGCCGAATCTTCAACCACATCATGTAATAACGCTGCGATGCGGTCTTCATCCGTGTGCATTTTTAGCATCAGCCGCAGCGGGTGCAAAATATAGGGCGCACCTGATTTATCTTGTTGTCCGCGATGTGCCTTCAGCGCCAATTCAAGCGCATCTTCTAAGGTCGGCATTGTATCCCCTTTAGGGTAGATAATTGCGTTTGGTTTTGGCGGCACCCAAAATCGTGTTGAACAAATTTCGCACGATGTCCATCATGCCTGTCCCTTCGCCGTGTGGGGTCTGGCAAAATTCTAACAGCGCGGTCATGGTGGCTTCGGCATATTGTTGGTGCTGCTGCGTGGAGATAAACCGCTGTGCTACCTCTTTCGCCGGAAAGCCACTGGTGTCATTGCGCCCACATTCGATTTGCACTTCGGTATAACCGGCTTTTGTCTCGGTTAAACGCGCCACAAAGACCATCAGCGTATCTTGATAAACATGTGTCCCAAACACCATACACACTGGGCGATTGGCATCATCTCGATATTCATCCACATGAAAGACGCTGTAATTCCAGCGCAGATGCAAATTTTCCGTCAGCGTTTTGGACACAAAATCAAGATTTTGGCGCAGCGTAGCTTGTTTGGTGAAATGCGGAATGTGCATGATTCGCTTATGCCTCTGAACACTTTATTAACCCATTATCGGTCACGGTTTTGTTGTCTGTTCTGCAAGAATGTTTTCATTTGGTGGGCGGCTTGGATGCCCTGATTGATTCTATCGGCAAGATTCGCCAAGCCTAAACGCGGTGGCGACAAGGTGTAATCGCTGCCGATGAGCGCAATGCCCGCTGGCAGCAGTTCTCGAATGGCTATCATGGTCTGGGTATGGTCAGCAGCATAACACGAGAGGGGATCGGCTTCTGCCCAATAATGGGTATATTGGCTGCGTAACGCATAATAGCGCAAGACCGAATCAACCAATTTCAACATCGTTTCGGGCTGTGTGGCAGCGCCTTCATAACGAATGCCAAATTGTTTGAGCATGTTGCCCGCTGGAATCCGGGTTTCATCAAAAGTGGTATGGGTAAATACCGCTTCCGGCAATGTGATACTATCGCGCCAATCATCCAACGCAATCGCCACCGAAGCGCGGACTAAAGTATCGTATTTATACGGCAGCAGCAGTTCGGTAATCGGCGTGATATAACCGTAAAAAAGCCGTTCTGCGTAGCGGGCAGGCAGTGCCAGAATCATGGCTTTGGCATCTAATAGCAGCCCATTCTCTAGGCAAATTCCAAAATGCCCATTTTCCAATTCACCGATGCTGCTCACTGCCATTCGCATCATACGCGGCGCAGTGAGTTTTTCTGCCAATGCCTGTATCAATGTTTCTGTGCCATTTTTGAACGCCACCGCCTCATCAGATAATGAAAATAAGGCATCGGTAAGACCCAATTCAGCCATGAACGGATGCTGTTGCAATTCTGACGTGATAGCAAATGCCGCACCATCCAGTACCCTATTATCTTGTCGCAGCGTTTGGATGCTGCCACCCAAACGCCGTTTGACTTCAATCAGCGTATAGGGAATTTGCTGTTTTTCCAGTTCGTAAGCGGCAGCCAAGCCCGTTAGCCCGCCACCGACAATCACGACATCACGCATGGGCAACCTGTCGCACACCATTTTTAACGGCAATGATTTCAGCCAACACTGCCAGCGCGATTTCTTCAGGCGTTTTTGCGCCAATTTCCAAGCCAATAGGCGTGTTTAAACGTAATAATGTGGCATCGCTGATGCCCGCGTCTTTGAGGCGAGCAATCCGTTTTTCGTGGGTGCGCTTGCTGCTGAGGACGCCAATATACGCGGGTTGATGTGCCAGCGCCGTTTTAATCGCCGGGTCATCTATTTTTTCATCATGCGTCAATACGGCAATATAAGTATCAGCATCTATGCCCGTGTGTTGCAGCGCCACATCAGGATAATCATAATAAATAGCATCCACATCAGGAAAGCGTTCAGGCGTAGCAAAAGCGCGGCGTGGGTCTACCAAACTGACGCGAAAGCCTAATGTTTTAGCGAACTGCTGCAAAGCAACGGCAATATGCACACCGCCAATTAATATCAGATGGGGACGCGACCCATAAACATCAATCATGACATCATGACCCGCTAGAGTGGTGCGGCGCGATTGACCGGGGGATAGTTCCCATAATAGAGCCTGCTGCTGTTCTGGTGATAACTGGTGCGAATATACAATATTTTTTTCAGCGTCTAGCACTAATTTGCCGCCGCTGGCATCTCCATCTAAGATGCTGATGGTTGTCATTTGCTTATCTTGCTCGACAGCCTCTTTCGCAAGCTGCCACCACTGGGTATCCAATGGTTCGACCAGAATGCTGATTTTGCCACCACAGGCTAACCCAACCTCCCATGCTGTATCATCGCTGACGCCATAATGCAGCACTTTGGGTTGGTGTTTCTTCAAGACTTTAATGGCTTCTTCAACGACGGCGGTTTCAACACAGCCGCCGCTGACTGACCCCATCATCGCCATATCGGAGGTGATTGCCATCTTTGCCCCCACACGGCGCGGCGCAGACCCCCACGTTTCGACGACGGTTGCTAAGGCAATTTTTCGATTTTCAGAGAGCCACTCGTTCACGGTCTGTAAAATTTCTAACATGGCACACTATCCTCAAAAAATGTTTTGCGCCCATTTTACAGCATCTCACGTTGAAAAAAGCGGTCATGCCTCATGGGTGTCATTTTTTTGGATTTGGTCTAAGTGCCGCAAAGCGGGGAATGCCCATGCAATGCCCAATACCACCAAAATCGTGCCGATGCCGCCAAACACCACCGCGCCAACAGGTCCCAAGATGGCGGCGGCGACGCCCGATTCAAACCCACCGAGTTCGTTGGAAGCGCCGATAAACACCGAATTGACAGCCCCGACTCGTCCGCGCATATCATCCGGTGTATAGGTCATGACCATCACATGCCGAATCACCACACTGATATTATCGAGTGCGCCTGCCAATGCCAACATCGCCAGCGATAACCAGAACGACGTTGATAATCCAAAAATAATCGTTGCCACACCAAAGCCAGCCACTGCCCATAACAAAACCGTGCCTGCCTGCCGAATCGGGGGACGCCGCGCCAACGTAATCGCCATCAACAACGCCCCAACGGAGGGCGCAGTTCGCAATAAGCCCAAGCCTGTGGAATCCACCATCAAAATATCTTTGGCGAAAACAGGCAGTAAAAATGTCGCGCCACCCAATAAAACGGCGAACATATCCAGCGTAATCGCCCCTAAGATAATTTTCATGTTCCATACGAAGCGAATGCCATTTTTGAGCGATTCCAGCGGCGGTTCTTGCGTCATGCTTTCGGCTTTTTGTTTGGTTCGCATCAAGAGCAGCGCCACCACCAAAATCATGCCAGCGGCGGCATTTACCACATAAACCGCCGTCGCACCGCCTGTAATTGCCAAGACCAAGCCACCTGCCGCAGGTCCTGTAATGGCGGATAACTGCCATAGGCTGGTACTCCATGTGGCGGCGACTGTGTAATATTCGGGTGGGACAACTTGCGGCGTTAATGCCCCTTCTGCCGGATTATTAAAAGCGCGGGCAGTGCCAATCAACGCTAGGACAAAATAAATTTGCCATAACGCGCCTTGTGTCACCGAAAGATACGCCAACCACAGCGAACATACCACTAAAATCATCTGTGTGATGAGTGTAATCGTGCGGCGCGGATAGCGGTCGGCTAAGTAGCCGCCGGGTAACGATAACAGCATGACCGGGATAATTTGCACTAAGCCAACTAAACCAAGCGCGAATGCATCTGAAGTGCGCTCATAGAGTTCCCAACCAATGGCGACACTGACCATCATTTCGCCAATTTGCGCTGGAAAACGTCCTAACATCAACAATCGAAAATCACGAAAACGAAGTACCGCCAGCGGGTCAGGTTTGAACGCTGGACGCTGCGAGAGGCTGGACATAAATTTTGCTTGATTGGGTGACTTGAATAAATAGTGAGGTGCTGATTATACCTGTACCAATTGGTGTAGATAGGCTTTGATAGAACAAACTTCAGAGTTGGGAAAAATGTTTTAACATCTATGATAGTATCAAAACACCTTCACATCCCACTGGGACACCAGCATCTCTTGAATGAAAGTCTGCCAAACTGCCATAAGGGGCTGATTCACGCCGTTCCAATCGTAAAAATAATTCCAGTAATGATTCGCCACTATCACCAAAGGTTCGCTTTGTAGGCGCTGGCGGGCATTGGCTAAACTATCTGCTGCCGGACGAGTCAAATCAAATAAGTATTCATCGCAGGTGTAGAGGCGCTTGCCAGTTGGCAAAGTTTGGCATGTATAGCCGTGTGTGGCAGCCTGTCCGGGTAATGCGGCAAGGTTATTGGAATGGGTACACAACGATAAACCCATCCCCAAAATCAGTTCCAGCGCCACCGCAGAGACTTTATCATACGGCGCGATAAATATTTGGGTTGTCGCTGCTGGAAATGCGCTTTTTAGGATTGCCAAGCCCGCCGTCAATTTTTGCTGTAATTCTTCGGCATCATCAGACATAAATTCATAATGGCTGTGCGAATACCCATGCAGCATGATTTCTACCAAGCCCGCGCTGATTTTGTCATTCAAAAAAGCACATAATTCATGATTGTCTGTTATGAGGAAATTTTGCTCTATTCCCCGATAGTGTGGCGGAATCGAAGGGTCATAGCGTTGGTCGGCGCGATGTAACACGCGCGTATTGGCATTCTGCGCCGGAATCACAGCTAAACACACAGGTAAGCTATGCGCCCATAGCTGCCCATAAATTTGGTCAAGCAGCGCCGGTGTTGTAAAAAAACTGGTGTCATCATCTCGAATTATGAGAGTCATCTTGGTCACTCATCAAGCAAAAAAATAAAAGCAGAATTTGCCGAATTCTGCTTTATCTTAGCATAGATTTCAGCCATTATTGCCGGGGCGCGGGGGTGATGGCGGTGGTGTTATATCGGGCGGACGAGCATTTTCCGGCGGTGGCAGATTGCCGCCCGGCGGCATGGGTTGTTCCGGTGGGCGATTCTCGGCATTGGGTAGCAGATTCTCGCCCGGATTTGGCGGCGGTAAACATGGTTTTTCGATGCCACACGGCGGTATTGGCGTGGTATTGTCACCAGTCGGTGGCATTACCGTTGGGCGAGGTTGTGGTGTTGTATTTGGCGCAGGCGGGCGCGGTTGGCAAGGTGCGGGTGTGCCATTATTGTTGCATACTGGTAGATTCGGCGGCGTATTAAACGGACGCAGGGTAACAGTGGGTAGCAGCATTGGGCGGGGCTGTGGTGTTGTATTAGGTGCAGGTGTGCGCGGCGGGCAAGGTGCGGGTGTGCCATTGAGATTACACATGACTGGGTTGCCATTCGGCTGAATGGGTACACACGGGAAAGGCGTTCCTGACGGTTGGCACGGTGGTAAATTAGGATTATTTTGATTTGCCGGATTCGGGCGGCACGGTGCAGCGATTCCGGGAGCGCAGATTGGCAGCAACGTTGTTTCTAGCCGTGGCTCACACGGCGTATTGGGTTGACATGATGGTTGTGGCACATGCGGCTGATTTTGATTGGGTGGCGGAAAAATAGCTGGTGGAGGCAAGGTTGCAGTTGGCAGCGGGTTATCAGGAATCGTCATTGTATTCATCACACTCAAATCAGGCACGGGGGTCAGCGTAAGTGTAGGAAGTAGCGTGCTAGTGGGCAATGGTGTGGTGGTTGGCATTGGCGTTGCTGATGCCGGTATCATCTGGCGGGTTTCCTGAATATCGAGCGCAAAAATCGCGCCATTGGCATCCGTGCGGGCTTTAATTTCGACACGCATTCCCGGTGCTAAAGCGGGCGTATCAATGGGTATTTGTACGGTGAGTCCCTGAACAATTAAAGTTGTTTGACCTATTTTTTCGATAATGCCACTAAAGGTAATGTCTGCTGGGCGCTGTAACTTCACCAATTGTTGGGTTTCTTGGATACGTCGTTGGGCAAATTGTTCTTGCAATGTGCGGCTGTTGCCCGTCAGAGCGAGTGCCGTTGTTTCTGACCATTGTTTCACACCGTAGAGCGTATCGCCGGGGATAGCTGTTTGCGAGAACGCCAACAGGCTGCCACCAAATAACCCGATCAACAAAATAAAAATAGCTGCCCATGTTATCAAATGCAGGGTGGCTGATGAACGCCCACGCAGTAAGGCGGGCTGACTCAAGGCTTGTTCAAAACGCATGTTTACCCGTGCTTGTGCCTCCGTCGTGGTAACGGATAACGTCATGCGGCGTGCCAAGCGTCCCGCTTCTAGCATCGGCAGCAGTTGGCGTTGATATTCTGGATACAGGCGCAAACAATCCGCCACCGTTTCTCCACGATTCAACCGATTAATACAATCATCCAAGATTTCGGCAAGTCGCATATCAGCCATGAGAAAACTCCATTCTCATCTCTGCCAAAATCCGGCGCAGACTATTGATTGCTCGCAGTTGCAGCGCCTTGATAGCGTTGACTTGTTTGCCCATTATATCGGCGGTTTCTTTTAAACTTAGCATTTGCCCAAAGCGCAAAATCAGCACTTCTTGCTGCTCCAGCGATAAACGGCGCATTGCCATTTGAGCGCGTTGAATATCTAACTTGCGGATAAATTGTGTTTCCGGGTCGGGGTCAGTATCAGCGGGCAACCAATCGTCAAGCGCCTCTGTGGTAAATTTTTGGCGACTGCCATAATGATCAAAAATAACATGCAGCGCTGTTTTGAATAACCAGCCACGCAAACTATGGCGTGGTGCATGGCGTCCCCGGAATGCCTTAATCATTTTAAAAAATACCTCGCTGGCAAGGTCTTCGGCTTCCTGTTTATTATCAACACGCAGGCGAATATATTGGTAAACAGGCGTGAAATATTGCTGGTAGATGTCACGCAGCGCCTCATCATTACCCTGTTTGGCTTGTGCTAACAGGAAATCTTCTGCCGCAATATCGGGTAAAACAATGACAATCATAGGTCATGCCGCTGGTTGCTTGAATACGCTGTGGTGATAAATAAAATCATATCGCAATTCAATCAGGAAGAAGCACAAATGCCTCTTCCTGATAATCATCCCTTATATACTAGGCATTGCCATTATTATTGCCCGGACGTGGTGGCGTGCCGGGATTAGGTGGCGTGCCGGGATTAGGTGGCGTGCCGGGATTAGGCGGCGTGCCGGGATTAGGCGGCGTGCCGGGATTAGGCGGCGTGCCGGGATTAGGCGGTGGGCAGCCTTGTGTTGTATCGGCGCACGGACGCGGCGGTGGGCAATTTACATTATTGGGGTCAGCGCATGGGCGTGGGCGGCACGGACGCTCTGGTGTCGGTTGGACACCTTCGGGACAAACCGGGATGTCATTAGGGCGGCATGGGCGTTCCGGTGTTGGTTGCACGCCTTCAAGACAAACCGGGATGTCATTAGGGCGGCACGGACGCTCTGGTGTCGGTTGGACACCTTCGGGACAAACAGGGATGTCATTAGGACGGCACGGGCGCTCTGGTGTTGGTTGCACGCCTTCAGGACAAACCGGAATATCATTGGGGCGGCACGGACGCTCTGGTGTTGGTTGCACGCCTTCAGGACAAACGGAGATGTCATTGGGGCGGCATGGGCGTTCCGGTGTTGGTTGGACGCCTTCAGGACAAACCGGGATGTCATTGGGGCGGCATGGGCGTTCTGGTGTCGGTTGAACATTTGCCGGGCAAGGCGGAATATTCGGGTCATTAGGTGGCTGTGGATTAGGATTAGGGTTGGGATTAGGCTTTGGATTGCCCTCATTTACCCAGCGCCGTACACATTCAGCAGGTGATAACCCTTCGGCTCTACACCGTTCAGTAAAAGATTGTGGCAGCGATGAATAAATGCGGCAGGCTTCGGCTTCTAACCCAAGCGCCCGGCAGCGGGCAACATCATCGGCATTCCCGGTATTGCGGAGTGTGCGCCATAACCGCAGGCAGCCTTGCGGTGTTGCCACTTGCAACCGACAGCGTTCCAAAAAACTGGCGGGTAGCGATAGATACACACGACAATCTTCCAGCGACAAGCCTAATTGCTGACAACGCTCATTCAACTGAGCTTCTTCCGTATCCTGAGCGCCGACACTTATCGCACTCAGTATCAATAATCCTGCCATCAAGAGCAGCGGTAGCCACCGCCAAAAACGATGCGTCAACATGGTATAAATCAACTCCTTATCGGTCATTTTGCGAACATGAGTAGCGCGCTGGTGTTGCCTATACCGACTGAAAAATGGGCGAAAGGTTATGGGGGAAAGTGTAAAGAGTTGTAAAAGATTGGATTACAGCGCAATTTCCGGTGGCAACTATTGCAATCCCGCTACCCGTGTGCTAACATCTCGCCACTCTACTCATCGAGAGCGTGTGAGAGATCGGCTCTATGAACACGCGGCAACCCCCGGAGCGCCGGGACGGTGCCAATTCCGACAGAGGATGTACTCTGGCAGATGAGGACGTGACCACACCCATTTGTGTTCTCACGCCATCTGTGTATCAGATGGCGTTTTTTCGTTTTTCTCATCCAAGAAAGGATATAACCACACCTATGCCTACGACCTTTATGACTGCGCCGCGCTATTTTTACACCTCGGAATCGGTCTCGGAAGGACATCCCGACAAGATGTGCGACCAGATTAGTGATGCCGTGCTGGATGCCATCTTAAAAGATGACCCGATGGCACGGGTCGCCTGCGAAAGTGCTACGACCACTGGGTTGGTCGTCGTCATGGGCGAAATTACCACCAAGACGTATGTTGACATCGAAAAAATTGTGCGCGAGACCGTGCGCGATATTGGGTATACCCGCGCTAAATATGGGTTTGATGCCGATACCTGCGGCGTGATTGTCTCGATTAAAGAACAATCAGCGGATATTGCCATGGGCGTTGACCAAGCCTTAGAAGCCCGCGAAGGCAGCATGAGCGATGCCGAAATCGAAGCCATTGGTGCCGGCGACCAAGGCATGATGATTGGCTTTGCCTGCAACGAAACACCGGAATATATGCCGATGACGATTTCTTTGGCACATAAATTGGTGCGTAAACTGGCACACGACCGCAAAAATAATGCGATTGAATGGTTGCGTCCCGATGCCAAGAGTCAAGTCACGGTTGAATATTCGCATGGTAAACCCGTGCGCGTGGATACGGTTGTGATTTCGACGCAGCACGCC
>JALHOR010000160.1 GCA_022842885.1 Anaerolineae bacterium | reverse complement strand
TACATACCCCGACTCTGCCTGTTGCCCGTGCAAAACCATCTGCCATGTGGGATGCGCCCTGCTCATGCCGCACCAAAACATGATGAATCTGTTCCCGATATTTCCACATGGCATCATAGGTGGGCAAAATTGCGCCGCCCGGATACCCAAAAACAACCTTCACCCCCTCTCGCAAGAAGCATTCCATGATGATTTCAGCGCCGGTGAGTAACATAGTGTTTTTTATCCTCATCACTAATGGGTTGACTTACTTAACAGTTTCTTTCTGCTGCACATGCGTTAACCATCCATGCCGGTCAGGCAGTTGCCCGCCCGTGATGGCGAAAAATTCTTCTTGCAAGCGTTTGGTGATGACACCGCGTTTGCCGCTGCCAACGGGCAGTCTATCCACCGAGCGAACAGGTGTAATTTCAGCGGCAGTCCCCGTGAAGAAAACTTCATCTGCCATATAGAGCATTTCGCGGGCAACCGGCTGGAAACGCACTTCATAACCCAAATCATTAAGCAGCGCGAGGACAGTATCGCGGGTGACACCCATCAAAATCGAAGACCACGCGCCGGGGGTATAGACAATATTATTCACAATCACAAAAATATTTTCGCCAGCACCTTCGCTGACATAACCATACACATCTAGCGCAATACCTTCCGCAAAACCATTATCGTGCGCTTCCATGCTGACGAGTTGGCTGTTGACATAATTGCCACCGGCTTTTACTAACGCCGGGTGCGTATCGGGTGCCATGCGTCGCCATGAGCTAATCATCACATCAGCGCCATTTTCGATTTCGTCTTCGCCCAGATATTTGCCCCACTCCATGGTAAAAATAACCACTTCTGTCGGCGTACCCGCTTTATTCATCGCCGGAATTTTGCGCCCTTCCAGCCCCAATGCCCCTGCCCCCCGGAAGACGATGGGGCGAATATAACACGATTCATGCCCGTTGCGAGCAATCGTTTCTAATATGGCATTGTTAATTTCATCTTCGCTGTAGGGCATATCAATCTTCATGACTTTTGCGCCATTGATGAGGCGTTTGGTATGCGGCTGTAAGCGAAACACTGCGGGACCATCCGGTGTCGCATACGCCCGCACACCTTCAAAGACGCTCGACCCATAATGCAGCGCATGAGCCGTTACATGCACGTTGGCATCTTCCCATTTTACAAATTGCCCATTGCGCCAAATCCATTCTGCTGGCATTGCTTATCCTCTCAAGATAGGGGTGTAAAAATAAACTTGACTTGCTCAAAAATTGAAAAGAGCCTCCCGTTTGGGAGGCTCTCTGATTTATCGTACTTGCAAGTGACCGATAACCACCCAAACGTTTATAACCCGGCAGGAATGACGAGTACAATAACAATAATAAGGCTAAGGAGGATGGTATTTGGTTTGTTGGAATGCATTATAGTAAACATTTCGCGCCTGTTTTTAACAAAGATAAGAGTAACGCACCGCTAAAAACCTGTCAATGATTTAGAGCAAAATGTAAAAAGTTCATATAAGTTGACAAGAGAGCGTTGTGCAGGGAATACAAGCAAAAAATGAAAGTTTCTCATCATGCTATTCAGATAGTGAGTCTAGTCGTTGCTTGGCTTGCCGAATTTGGTCACGGACTGCATTAGGTGCTGTGCCGCCCGGTGCGGTACGGCGGGCAACTGAAGCAGCAAAATCAAATACTTGGGCAACATCGGCGCTAAATAGATCTGAAATTTCGCGCAGTTTTGCTAGCGGCACTTGTGATAAATTCAGATTTTCTTGGGCTGCCAAACGTACTACCCGCCCGACGACATGATGCGCTGCCCGAAATGGCAACCCTTTATTCACGAGATAATCTGCCAAATCGGTTGCCAGCAATTCTTCGCCTAATGCCGCCTGCATTTTTTCAGGATTTAGATGCAGTGTATGGATGATAGCAATCACCACTGGCAGCAATTTTTGCAGCGTATCCACCGCGTCAAACAACGCTTCTTTATCTTCCTGCATATCTTTGTTATAGGTGGATGGCAAACCTTTGAGCGTCGTCAGAAAACCTGTCAGATTGCCGATGAGTCGCCCGGCTTTGCCGCGTGCCAATTCCATAGGGTCGGCATTGCGTTTCTGCGGCATTAGGCTGCTGCCTGTGCTGTAACGGTCATTGAGGGTGATAAACCCAAATAACGGGTTGCTATAGAGAATCACATCTTCTGCCAACCTGCTGAGGTGGGTGCCGGTTAGCGCCAGCACAAACAGCGTTTCGGCGACAAAATCTCTATCGCTCACAGCATCCAAACTATTTTCACTGATGGCAGCAAAACCAAGTCGTTCTGCCAATTCTATACGGTCAATGGCAAGCGGTGTACCAGCTAACGCACCAGAACCCAACGGACTCACGGCAATCCGGGGATGAGCATCGCGCAAACGGTCTCTATCACGTTGGAGCATCCAGAAAAAACTCATCAACCAATGCGCGGCAGTGATGGGTTGGGCAGGTTGCAAATGAGTATAACCGGGCATCAGCGTTTCAAGATGCTGTTCAGCTTTTTCGACCAATGCGGTTTGCAATAACCCAAGCTGTTGGTGCAGTGCCTTCACAGTATCCAGCGTCCATAGCCGAAAATCCGTCGCCACTTGGTCGTTACGGCTGCGCCCAGTATGCAATTTGCCGCCCACATCCCCTATAATTTCGATGAGGCGGCGTTCTACGGCAGTGTGAATATCCTCATCGCCCGGCGCAAGTACAAAAATGCCTTGCTCAAATTCTTGTCGAATCAGCGTGAGTCCTTCAACGATACGCCCACATTCATCTTTTGTGATGAGACCAGCATCAGCAATTGCATGGGCATACGCAATGCTACCTTTGATGTCCTGAGCATAAAAACGGATGTCAAAGCCAATGCTATCGTTTAATGCTCGCAAATCGGCATCGGTTGGCTCAGAGAATCGTCCACTCCAAAGAGTCATGTTGTTACTCTATTTTGATTTAGCAAACGGATAGGTTGCGATGCTGGATTTTTATGGATTTTCGCTGATGAATGCCGCAATTTTCGCCATATCAGCATCCGTCAATACGATGTCAGCGGCACCCACGATACCCTCTATTTGGGAAGCACGCCGTGCGCCCACAATTGCTGCTGTGACTGCTGGATTCTTCAGTGTCCAAGCAATCGCCACTTCACCCGCCGTTTTGCCATATTGTGCGCCAATGGTCTTTAGTATCTCTGCCAATGCCAAGTTGCGTGTCAGGCGCGGTTCGGCAAATTCATCATCGCGTTTGCGCCAATCATCATCAGGAAAAGCCGCAATGCGGTCTGGTGTCATACTGCCTGTCAATAAGCCAGAATACATCGGCGAATAGACAATCACGCCAATATTGTTATTCAGGCAGTAGGGCAAAATGTCGTCCTGCACCGAAGGTTTGATGAGCGAATACGGGGGTTGCAACGACGAAATAGGGGCAATTGCCGCCGCACGCTGCATCTGCGACACGTTAAAATTGCTCACCCCAATCCAACGAACTTTGCCGGATTTTTGTAAATCCACCAGCGTTTGCCAACCTTCTTCAATGTCTTCGTCGGGGTCGGGCCAATGAATCTGATACAGGTCAATGACTTCCACTTGTAAACGACGTAAACTCGCTTCAATTTCGCGCATTATCGACTCGCGTTTGAGGCTGGTGCCGATAATGCGGGTGCTATCATCCCAAACCAATTCGCATTTGGTGAAGGTATAAGGTTTGTGCGCGATACCCTTTAGCGCCCGCGCCACAACTTCTTCGGAATGCCCCAAGCCATAGACTGCTGCTGTATCAATCCAGTTCATGCCCATATCCAGCGCCCGATGAATCGCTTGAATTGATTCCTCATCATCCTGTGCGCCCCACGCATATTCCCAATTACCACCGCCAATCGCCCATGCCCCAAACCCAATCGGGGTGATGAGCATATCGGTATTGCCAAACTGCCGTGTTTCCATAGGGTGTCTCCGAATGTAGGAATGATGAAATGGCTCACTAGATAACATTAACTTGTGCCAGAAGGCGGTCAATCACGCGCATATTCTGGATGCCATCTTGTGGCATAAAACGCGGCGGACGCTGGTTGAGCAACGCATCGGCAAAATCTTCTGCCATTAGCGTGTAATGATTGGCGGGCGCAATTGCAATTTCTTCATACTCATTGCCATGCCAATAGCGAATAGTCGTTGTGTCATTGGGCTGCGGAACAAACGAATTTTCGAGTAAAATGCGCCCTTCTGTGCCGCGAATATCACAAAAATGGGCGTATTGCGTCCGCAAACTGCAATCAAAATGCCCCATCACACCCGATGGAAATTGCAATAGACCAGCGAGCGTTTCATCCACTTGGGATTGTTCGCCAATGGTGGCAAAGGCGGCGACATTTTCCGGCTCTTCGCCCGTCATCAGGCGCAAAATATTCACGCAATAACAGCCTACATCGCGCAATGCCCCGCCCGCCAAAGATTGATTCAAGCGAATATTTTCTTCTTGTTGAATCACAAACGAAAAAGCCGCCGCTAAGGTGTGCAGTTCTCCCACTGCCCCTGCCATCAGCATCTCGTGTACCCGCTGAATGCGCGGATGAAAACGATACATGAAGGCTTCGGCGAATAGAATATTGCGATTGGTAAAAGCATCTACCATTTGCTGCGAGTCGGCGGCATTGCGAGCAAGGGGTTTCTCACATAGCACAGGTTTCCCCGCTTCCGCACACCGAATACTCCACATAACATGCTCGCTGTTCGGCAACGGGTTATAAATGGCATCAATATTCGGGTCATGGATTAAGTCATCATAACTGCCATATGCCGTTGAAATTCCGGCTTCAGCGGCAAAGGCTTTGGCTTTATCCAAACTTCGGCTGGCGACAGCGACAACCTCCCCGTTGGACGATTGCTGTATGGCGGGAATCACTCGTTTACGCCCAATATTTGCCGTGCTTAAAACACCCCAACGAATTTTTCTGCTCATCGCCAGTCCTTTATACTGCTGGATTATCCAATTAATCGCGTTTGAATTTGCTGTAATCAGGTTTACGATAACGGCTTTCACCGCTGCCATCAATCCCAATCATCGCCTCAACCTTCATTGGCAACCCAAATAGCTGGATAAAGCCTTGGGCATCCTGTTGGTTATACACATCTTCTTCGCCGAAGGAAGCATAATCTTCGCGGTACAAGCTGTGGGGGCTTTTGCGCCCGGCAACGACAATATTGCCTTTGTAGAGTTTGAGGCGCACCGTGCCTGAGACCGTTTCTTGCGTCACCTGTACAAAGGCGTCCATCGCTTCACGCAGGCGGGTGAACCACATGCCGTTATACACCAATTCGGCATATTTCACGGCGATAAAATCTTTGTAATGCATCGTATGTTTATCGAGGCAAATGCTTTCTAGCAATTGATGAGCGCGGCGCAAAACCGTTCCAGCAGGTGTTTCATAAACGCCGCGACTTTTCATGCCCACTAAGCGATTTTCGACAATATCCACACGCCCAATGCCATGCTCCCCGGCGATTTTGTTTAGCCGAATAAATAATTCAACAGCGGAAAGTTGTTCGCCATTTAAACGGATAGGAATGCCACGTTCAAATTCTAGCTCCACATACACCGGTTCATTGGGGGCATCGTCCGGTCTTTTCGTCAGTTGATACATGCGTTCTTCGGGTTCGTTCCAAGGGTCTTCCAGCAAACCGCCTTCATGCGATAGGTGAAAAATATTGCGGTCACGGCTGTAAATATCTTTTTCAGTTTGCGAGACAGGAACATTAAATTCAGTGGCATACGCCAGCGCATCTTGCCGGCTGCGAATATCCCATTCGCGCCAAGGGGCAATCACTTTTAATTTGGGATTCAATGCCATGACAGTCAGTTCAAAGCGCACTTGGTCATTGCCTTTGCCCGTGCAGCCATGCGCGACAGCATCGGCGCCTTCTGCTTCTGCCACTTCCACCAAATGTTTGGCAATCAACGGGCGGGCAAACGATGTGCCAAGCAGATATTCACGCTCATAAATTGCGCCTGCTTGCATGGTGGGGAAAACAAAATCACGCAAAAATTCTTCGCGTAAATCGCGGATATATAATTTGCTTGCGCCCGTTTTGAGCGCCTTTTCTTCCAAGCCATCGAGTTCTTCTTCTTGTCCTAAATCGGCAGTGAAGCAAATCACTTCGCAACCGCCATAATTATTTTTCAACCATGGCACAATGACGGAGGTATCTAACCCGCCGCTGTATGCCAGCACCACTTTTTTGACTTGTTCTTTTTTGACTTGACGCATGGGTAACGCTCTTTCAGGATAAAGACTAAAGCGCGAATGATACCGCAAAAATGGGCGAATGAGGCTGTTTAATTTATCCTGTTCAAATCAGGCAAAATGAATAAATGATGAACATGATTATGCGATTTATGCTAAGAATTGCATAATGCGGGTAAGAATGAAAACAACCAATGCTTCTAATTTGCAACTAACCACACTTTGTTACTCTACACTCGAACTTATCATCACACAGGTACAAAATGCATTCGACCCTACTAGAAAGCATACCCGTGAAAACGTGCATTCATACAGATACTAGCCTTTTTGATGAGCTAAAATCCGAATGGAATCATTTGCTCAAACGCAGCACCACCAATACGATATTTAATACATGGGAATGGGCTGTTCATTGGTGGCACACATATCATCCCGGCGATTTATGGGTCATCACCTTCCGCGATGGCGATAATCGGTTATTGGGCATTGCCCCTTTGTATATTGACCACCATGCTGAACACGGCAAACGAGTAATGCTCATTGGGGGTGAAGATGTCACCGATTATCTGGATATTATCGTAGACAATGAGTGTACCGAGGCAGTCTATTCGTGTTTGGCGCAAACGCTGAAAGAACACAGTAGCGCCTTCGATTTGATTGATTTGTGGAATATCCCCGCTGCCTCGCCTGCCTATACCCAACTTCCCAACATCTTTGAACATCATGGTTTTCATGTGACCAGCAGCCAAAATGAAGTGTGTCCCCTTATTCACTTGCCAACAACATTTGATACCTATCTTGACCAAGTGATGGATAGCAAACAGGGGCGCGAAATTCGGCGCAAATTACGGAAGGCGGAAGGGTATAATACTGGAGGAATGGGTAATCTCTCATGGTACATCGTAGAAAAAACGCACAATCTTGAAGCAGAAATTGAGCGTTTTATGAAACTAATGGCAAGCAGCCATCCAGAAAAAGCCCATTTCCTGACAAATGCCCAACATGTGCAGTTCTTCCGGTCTATCATTCCGGCAGCACTGGAAAATGGGTGGTTGCAACTCAATTTTTTGATGGTGGATGGCGAAGCCGCAGCAACCTATTTTAATTTTGATTACAACAATCATATTTTAGTCTACAACTCTGGGCTGAATCCCAATAAGCATGCCCATCTGAGTCCGGGAATTGTGCTGCTGGTTTACAATATCCAATACGCCATTGACCAGAAACGCACGACGTTTGATTTCCTACGCGGGAACGAACAGTACAAATATCGCATGGGTGCAGTCGAGACCAGTGTTTACAATCTGAAAGCTCGGCTTCAGTCGTAACTTCTCATCAGAAATCAGTTGAACATTATGAAGGTAGCCGCATGACCATCCGACGCATTGCCATGATTAGCATGCATACGAGTCCATTAGCGCCTCTCGGTGGTAAAAAGACCGGGGGTATGAATGTTTATATCCGTGAATTGGCGCAAGAACTGGGTAAACGGGGTATTGCCGTTGATATTTTTACGCGGCGAACTTCGCTAGAAGAACCCCTCATAGACCTGACTCTTGGCGAGAATGTGCGCGTCATTTATTTGACGGCAGGGGCTATTCAACCGCTATCGCCAGAAGAACAATTTGCTCATTTATCGGAATTTACGGCACGTCTTATGGCATTTGCGACCCGGCACAATGCCCACTATGACATCGTATACAGCCATTATTGGCTGAGTGGTTGGGTGGCGCAAAAACTCAAAGAAGCGTGGGGAACGCCCTTCGTGCAGATGTTCCATACACTAGGACAGATGAAACAACGTATCACCCAACATCTTCCCTTCATGCCCGATGAACGTATCAACATGGAGATGCAAATTGTTCAGCAAGCTGATTGTTTGGTCGCGGCAACGCCCGCCGAACAGACGCAACTGATTTGGTTATATCGGGCGAATCGCAAAAAAATTGAGATTATTCCGCCGGGCGTTAATATTGACCGTTTTCGCCCTATCGCTACTGAAGAGGCACGCCAGCGCACAGGCTTGGAAAAAAATTGCCGAGTGCTGCTGTTCGTAGGACGTATCGAAAAACTCAAAGCCGTAGATACCATCATCGAAGCCTTGCATCGCCTTTACCGAACACATCCTGAATTATTGCAGGGGGTGTGCTGCGCGATTATCGGGGGCAATCCACAAGATAACGATGATGTTGAAATGCATCGCCTGCAAATGTTGGTCGAAAAATTCGGCTTAACGGATACGATTCAATTTTTGGGAGCAAAAGACCAAACGCTGCTGCCTGAGTATTACGCTGCGGCAACAGCCGTGATTATGCCCTCAGATTATGAGTCGTTTGGTATGGTCGCACTAGAAGCGATGGCATCCGGTACACCCGTGATTGCCTCTGAAGTGGGGGGATTGCAATTTCTGATTGAAAACGGCAAAACGGGTTATCTTATCCCCACCCGCGAACCACAGGCATTAGCAGACCGTATTGGGTATTTGCTAACCAATGCCGCCCATAGCCAAGAGATGGGGCAAAATGCTGCTGAAGTTGCCCGCACCTATGCTTGGTCTAATATTGCCAATCGCTTGCTGGCGCTGTTTGAAGATATTTTGGCTGGCAAAACCCGCCGCAACTCAGCCGCCGTATGAATTGGGTGAATCAGTAATCATCGCAGCGATATACGGCTCTTTGTTGAGGGTCAATTCGAGAGCTTCGTCTTCTTCTAGGCGCGTTTGCCCTTTGTGATACAACGTATGGTTAAAGCCATCATAGCGATACCGGCGACTCACCCACTGCGCTGCCCCGGTATCGCTGGCAGTCGGGTGAATAAAAATCACGTTGAATTGGATAGCTTCTTCTTCCAGCAAAATTTTTTCATTCACAATCCACACCGGCGCATATTGTTCCACATGGGGCATTGTCCGTTTATCACGTCGCGCCAATAAATCCTGCGCGTTCACATACACATCGTTCATGGTGTATCCTTGTTGGTAGCGTATCAGGTCGTTCAACTTCTGACATATTGTAATCGGTTGGCGAAACAACGTACAAGATATTTCATTAAAATGTTCAGTATGGAGTCAACGATGCAGCGTCTACGCTGGCTGTTGATAAGCATTGTACTTATTTTTGTAGCACTATCGGCATTCGCCCAAGATGCCATCACCCAAGATATCATCAATCGCGTGAATGTAGAACGCAATCGCAGTGGTTTTCCGGCACTGCTCATTAACACTGCGCTTACCCAAGCGGCACAGCGCCACAGCGATGATATGGCAGCCACCGAAAATCTATCCCACACGGGTTCTGATGGCTCGCAATTTTGGCAGCGGATGCAGGATGCTGGCTATTTTTTGATAACCGGTGCCGAAAATGTGCTGATGCAAGCCAATCTCAGCGCCGAAGAAGCCTTTAACCAATGGAGCAACAGCCCACCACATCGCGCCAATATGTTGAATCCGGCATATTTGGAAATTGGGGTGGCGTATGCACAATCGGCATCGGGTCAATATTATTTTACGATGGTATTTGGGGCGCGGGTTGATGTTACCCCGCCCGCCGTACCGGACATTTTGCCCTCAAAAACACCATCACCAACACCCACCGCGACAAACAC
>JALHOR010000159.1:8438-10129 GCA_022842885.1 Anaerolineae bacterium | reverse complement strand
CAAGCTGACGAACACCTTGATCTTCATGGTTGAGCGCAGTAATTAATGGGTCAATAGCTGATACACCAATTTTGCTTAATGCTTCGGCGGCTAATTCACGAACATCTTCATTTTCATCTTTTAGGATAGCAATCAGTGACTCAACTGCACGAACATCGCCGATGTTTCCCAATGCATAGGCAGCACACCTACGAACACCCGTCTTTTTATCCTTCAATGCAACAATCAGCGGCTCAACTGCGCTGGCACTGCCAATTTTGCCTAATGCTTCGGCGGCAAGCTGACGTACACCTACCTCTTCATCCTTCAATACAACAATCAGCGGTTCAACCGCATATCTATCGCCAATATCCCCTAATACTTTGGCAACAATCCTACGAGTTCTCCAATTCTCATCCTTAAGAGCAAAGGTAAGTGCTGGCGCAGCCGGAGAAGCTGCTGAACCTAAGTCTCCCATTTGTAGAAGTAATGCAATGGGGTCTTTAGTAAAACGATCAATCCCGCCACGAATTTCTAGGGCATCGCTCAACAAATCCACTGCAAAATAGCCATGTAATGCTTGATGATAAAAGCGCAAGTTGTCGCCATCTTTTTGTAGAACACCGAGATTGATGCCGTCGGTGATTGCTTTAGCGCCAATCCGATACTGCTGCATTCGTTGGTTAAGCCAAGCTATACTCACAGATGTCCCGCCACCATATCTCAGCATCCGAAATGCCAGCCGCTTCAGCCGTTTTTCCAGCACAGGTTTTTTCAGTTTAATGAGTTTTTCTTTGGGGACTATTCCTCCTTTGAATTCAGCACGGGGATTGGTGTAGCTATCAAATGCATGATTAAAATATTGCCCGAACAGGTCACTTAAATCATTGGGAATGTCGGGGTAAATTTCAATCAGCATCGTCAGATAAAAGGGATTTGCCGCCAGTTCCAAGAGCGTCTTGTTGGCTTGTAGGTTCTTCCACAATTTTATCCGATCATCTTCGGTGGTGATGCGCTTGTCGATGAATTCTTGCGTTTGTGTTTCAGTCAGCGGCTTCACTTCCACGATGGGCAACTCGCCCATTTTCAGGTCAGCATCATCCATATAATCACGCACGCGGCAGGTGATGATGATTGGCAAATCATCGGGCAGATTGGCAAGGAATTCGCGCAATTTTTCGGCACGTTCCTTGCGCGTGTCCAACGGCAGTTCGTTCAATCCATCCAGATACAATGCCAATCTGTGATGGGTGAGGTAGTATTCCAGCGTATCTGGCAAATAATAACTTTTCCACCAAAATTGAATGAGTGCCTCGGCTTCTATGGGGGCATTGCTGAGTCCCAAATCAATCCACAGGGGTAATACATCTTCTTCGCCATTCAAAAATGCCGCTGCATGGGTACTAAATAAATGGCGCAGCGAGGTAGATTTGCCGCCGCCCGGATTGCCCACCAGCACGAACCGCCGTCCAAATTTTTCAACAACATCTTCGATGCGCTTAAAGGTCGTATCCGAACTTGCATAATCCAGCGGTTGTATTTCCAATTGAATAAAGGCGGTTTCTTCTTTTTGAAATCGTTTGATGCGCCCCTTGAGGTAATCACGTTCAATTTGTTCCGGCGAGCGATTAGGTGGCGGCGGGGTAGTGTCGGTCTCTAGTGGTTCACCTAATACGCTGGCGAAAACTTCCATTGCCAACACAATCGCGCCT
>JALHOR010000159.1:0-8428 GCA_022842885.1 Anaerolineae bacterium | reverse complement strand
CGCCTAATACAGCCATAATGAGATTAATCAGATGCAAGATGTTTTCATTAATCCAACTTGTCAGCAGGCGATAAATATCTGCTGCAACAGGATTAGGCGGACTTGCAACAGCCAATTGATAAATCACCGTATATCCCACGACCAGCGGGATAATGATGAGCAAGATACTGCGGCGTAGGCGGCTGGATTTCATCAGGCATCCGGTAAATAGCGCGAATACACCGCTTGATTGTAACATAAATCTGTGGGGGTTAGGCAAATCGGGGGTGATGGTAAACCACAGAAAACACCGAGTTTACCGAGACCGAAATTTTTGTTTGATGTCTCCGTGTTTGTGCGCTCTGTGGTTCAAATCGAATGTTTACGATGCCGCTTCTAATGCCAGCAATTCTTCTGATGGCTGTGGCTCTAACTCTGCTGGATAATCAGGGATGGTGATGTCCAAGCCTGCCAATTGGTACGATTGCAGAATCGTGTAAATATTCTGGGCAATCATGCCAATATAGGTGCCACCAAATTCATCCGTGCTGCCCATCGCATCGCTGAACAATTCGCGCACGCCTAACTGCACGCTGCCACCTTCGGCAGTGATAGCTTCCTGTACCGCCTGAATCGTATCCGGCGGGACGCTGCTTTCGACGAACATCACCGGAATCGCTCGGTCTTTGACGAATGCCGCCAAATCTTGAATATCCGCGACGCCCGCTTCATCTTCGGTGCTGATACCCTGCAAACCGCGTACTTCCCACCCAAAGGCATCGCCAAAATATTGGAACGCATCGTGCGATGTGACCAATACGCGCTGGTCTTCTGGCACGGTGGACATTGCCGCCACGCCCCAATCATACAGCAGCGTCAATTGTTCGATATATTCTTCGGCATTGGTTTGGTAAATCTCAGCATTATCCGGGTCAATCGCTGCCAATTCATCGGCTGCGCCCTGAACAACTAACTGCCAGTTGCGCGGGTCAAACCAGAAGTGCGGGTCATCTACGTCTTGCAATTCTTCGGATAAATCGAAGCCACCAAAGATGAATCCGGCGTCTTTCACAGGCTTTGACAGCGCATAAATAATCGTGCCTTTTTCGCTCAACGCTTCAAACACTTCGTCAAATTGTCCTTCCAGATGCAAGCCGCTGTAAATCACCACATCGGCGGCGTTCATAGCATTGATGTCCGCTTCGTTGGGTTGATACAAGTGCGGGTCAACGCCTGCGCCCATTAATGCCGTAATCGTCAGCGCCTCATCCGGCACGCCTTTTGTCAAAATCGTCATCACATCGGTGGCTTGTGTTGTCGTCGTGACGATGTTCAACGGGTCAGCTTGTGCCGCCGCGGATAATGCCAGCAGCAAGAGCAGCACACCCCCCACAATGCGAAAAATAGCCATAACGCGAATGCTCCTTGGGTTCAAGCAGTATTTTAGATTTATTGCAACTAAAAATTAGATTAGTCTAAAAATATCTTGATTTATGCAAAATGTCAAGCGTGATTTTGTAAGGGGTTGGCACCAGCCTACGATGAAATGACTGCTATGCTACAATACAAGCATCAACCGGCTGTTTTCTTCGAGTTGTTTCATGCCCACCGAGACAGACTATCGCGCCAAAATTAGCGGCTATCAGCATAGTGATTTGCTCGCGTTATGGCAGCACATCCAAGCCGGAGACACGCCGGGCTGGGACAGCGGCAAAGCGTTTGAGTACCTCATCCTGAGAGCCTTTGAATTGGAAGGTGCCGAAGTGCGCTATCCATATCGCATTCAACGGGAAGGGGAAGAAATCGAACAAATTGACGGCATTGTTTATTCGGACAATCTGGCTTGTCTGCTAGAAACCAAGCATTTTCAAACCATCCCGACAAATTTTGAACCTATCGCCAAATTACGTAACCAACTCCTGCGTCGTCCTGCTGCAACGATTGGCATGGTCTTTAGTTTCAGCGGTTTTACAGCCCCGGCGTTATTGTTGGCAGAATTTGTTGCACCGCAGACCATCTTGTTATGGAATGGCAATGAAATCGGTTTTGCATTGGAACGGCAAATTTTCCGGGCAAGTTTGCTGAAAAAGTATCGTTACGCTGTTGAACACGAGATGTCCTATTTGAATATTGAGGAGTAACGCGCATGATGCCAGTCACATTATTTGTCGAGTTTGATACGCAATGCCTACTGCTGAAGGCACTTTTGCCACTTGAGTACGACGATATAGAGATTATTAATGCCAATGGACAATCATCAGCAATTACTCGGGCAGGCACACGGCTTGCGCTCAAACAGCAACCGACGATAGTGCTGCTTAATACCCAAACCGTAGATACTACTCAAAGCTATGAATTGGAGCAGAGTGTGCGGTATCTTGTGGGACGTACCGAAACACCCTATAAAATTCTCTTGGCAGTTCCCGAATTAGAAATCTTGCTGACGTTTGATAAAAGCGTGTTGGAACACCTCATGGGCAGATCACTCTCCGATGCTGAATTTCAGTTGGCACAGGTGACGCCGCGCCAATTTTTAAGCGGCAGCAGCACGCCCAATTGGGAGATTGCGCCACTGTTGGCAAAACTTGGTACAGAGCAGATTGCCAGCATTCGCCAACACACGCTCATCCAAGCGTTGCTGACGTTTTTGGCAGAGGTCACGGCGCGGGTAGGGGAGTGAAATTATGCTTTTATCCCCTGAATCAGTGCCAACGTAAAATCTTCTAGTGTCGTGATGTGGGCATCAGCAAGCTGGAGCAGTTCATCCGAGAGAGGGAACGCCGGGCTGGGGGCAGCGATGGCGACCATGTGGGCGGCTTTTAGGGCGCGAATGCCATTGCCTGAATCTTCAACGCCGAGGCTCACTTCGGGCGTGACCCCCAATTGGCGCATGGCTTCGATATAAATATCCGGCGCGGGCTTGCCGTTTTTCATATCATCGCCATAAACGACGATGGGCAGCACTTGGTCTAATCCCGTTAATTTCAGCACATGCTGAATGACAGGCGTCGGCGAGCCGGATGCTAGTGCCACTTTAAAATGCTGCGCGGAAAGCTGTACAGCTTCTATCGCGCCGGGGCGGGTGGGCAAGTATTCGTCATATTGCGCCATCACGCGCCGAATCACATCCGCCATGATAGCATCCACTGTCATCTCCGGTTGCAGAATGTCTTTCATCACATGCGCCCATTCGATGGTGCTGCGTCCCATGGCTTGGCGCTGGTCGGCATCTGTCCAAGTTTTGCCCATCGCATTGGCGAAATCTTGCCGTGCCTTCAGCCAATACACTTCGCTGTCTACCAACACGCCGTCCATATCCCAGATAACCGCTTGAAATGCCATGCTGCTTCCCTTGTGATGGTTGCTGAAAAAGTGATTGTAACAAATAGCGGCGAATATTTCAGGCATGGATGATAGTTTTTATAGCCGCGTGCGTATCACTGCCACCATATATGTCCGAGAAAATGCCGACTTTTGATTAAGTACTTGGCATCACCAAAGGCAAGGACTGTCCGGTATCAATATCATAGATTTCAAAATCGCATTCGGGCAGCGATAAAATGCCGCAAGTGCGTTCAGCCCGGTCACGATTGCCATAAATTGACCCCGGATTGATGAGAATTTTGTTATCCACTTCCACGCGCATGGGATGATGGGTATGCCCCAAAATAATCACTTGTGCCTCAACTGCATTGGCAACTTCGCGGAAGAGTGCGATAGGACGATTGGGAAAGACATAAACCGAAGAGTCTTCCCAAGGATTAGCATGACATACATAAATGGATATACCCAACCACTCATAAGTGAGCGACTGAGGCAATTTACTCAAATAAACAATCGACTCATCCTGCAATGGTTCATTATCTGCGAACCACATGAACTGGGCTTTGGCATCATGATTACCTTTGACACAGGGAATTTGTTGCTTATTCATGAGTGCAATAACTGCATCGCTATCCCGCCCTTTATCTACCAAATCGCCCGCGCAAATGAGACGATCTACATGCAAATTTTCTAAGAGTGCCAGCGTTTGATGCAACTCTTGGAGATGACCATGCACATCTGAGAAAATGCCGATTTTGATAGTATCATTCTCACCCATTCTTTTTCCCGGTTTTTAACTTATTTTGCACTTCGCGGAGGGTGGTTTTGGGCAAGGTCGCGGCGTGGGTGTTGATAAATGCCTGCACAGCATCGGCATGGTGTTTGAGGCTTTCGCGCAGCAGCCAAGAAATCGCCTTCGTAATCATAATATCGCGTTCTGTTTGTAGCACGGCAATATTTTCCAGTGCCATTTTTAGCAAGCTGGCATCAGGGTTATCCCGCACAGGTTTGACGAGCAGCACTAAGGCAGCACGACGGCGGCTGATACGTTCATCCACAGCCAAACGGCGCAAAAATGCCACCCAAGCCGCCCAATCTGCCAGCATATCTTGGGCTGTAAACACGGATTGGCACGTATAATCTACCTCTTTCCAGCCGTGCAATTCACCCAACCAAGCATACAAGCTATCCAACGACACTTGCCGCCGCCATTGCGGAAACAACGCCAGTAGCATTCCCCCGCTGATTTTTTCTTCGCGTGATTTTCCCTGATACAAGCCATCCACCACTGCCAACCATGCATCTAAGGCTAGTGCCTGATGCTGTTTTGCCCAATCTTCCAAAAAAGCGCGTAACGCCGGAATGCGAATGCGATACCAGCGGCGGTCTACACCCGCATACATCGCCCGCGCTTCGGTATCATCCACTGCTTCTGGGTGCGATTGAATGAAGGTGAGGATGGGGGTGATGGCGCTCATGGGATGCCGCTTTCATTAGGCAGTGATGTCATATCGAAAGCAATACAATTCATTCAGATATTTTTGAGAAGAAATACAACTTGGTGTGTTATCGTGAATCTCATACACAAAGGGCATTTTAGCACAATGACAACCGTTTTCATCTCATATTCCCGTGAAGAAATTAACAAAACCTTCGCCCGCAAATTGCACGCTGAACTCAGCGATACCTACGGCAAAGAGCAGGCATGGATGGATTGGGAAGATATTCCGGTCACGAGCGATTGGTGGCGCGAAATCTGCAAGGGTATCGAGACTGCTGATAGTTTTGTGCTGGTGATGAGTCCGGCGGCGTTAATTTCGCCTATGTGCCACCTAGAAATTTATCAGGCTCGCCAACTGAATAAGCGCATTATTCCTATTCAGTTTCAATGGTTTACTGCCGATAAACTGCGCGAACCGTTTTTAGAGCGCATCCAAAAAGATAGCTATGCCCAATCTTTGATGAACACTGCCGATTACTGGCAGTTTGCCCAAGATAATCTGAAATACATTGGCAAGATTAACTGGCTGTTCTTCGGTGAACAGGATGAATTTGCCCCCAAATTTGAAGAACTTATCCGCGTCATCGAAACGGATTTGCCGCATGTGCGGCAGCATACACGCTTGTTATTGCAAGCGTTGGAGTGGCAGGAAAACAAGCACAATTGGAGTTTTTTGCTGGTTGGGGAAGAAATTCAGCGGGCAGAAGCCTGGATGAAACGGGCGGCGGAATTGCTGGAATATGATGAGAAGCAAAAATATTTGCCAGCACCGACTATTCTGCATGAGGAGTATATTGTCCGCAGCCGCCAGCAAGCCACTTATCGGCGGCGCATATACCGGGGTTTGGCAGCGACTCTTGGTACGATATTGGGCATTGCCATGATGACGAGTGTCTATATGGTTTGGAGCCTGAGCGAAGCCGCCAAAGCCCAACATACAGCCGAGCAGGCGCAGCGCATATCCCAATTTAGCAGCGGGGTGGCTTTTTATAATGTGGGCGAATTCCAATATGCTCGTCAATATTTTGAAGAATCGCTGCCTAAAATCGAAAACCCACAACCAAAATTCTACGATGATTTGGCTAAATCTTGCCTACAACTGGAGGATTATGCGTGTGCCGAAACGCATTATGGTCATGCCATCGGTTTGGATGAGGCTTATACCCCTGCTTATACCGGGCTGGCAATTATGCATCGAGAATTGAATCAATTCTCAGATGCCAGCGCCATGCTGGAAAAAGCCAAGCGTGTTTACGCCAGCAATGGCACGCAAGACATTCTCTATCCCGGCGGGGCTTACTTAATCGCCCGCATAGAAGGCAGTTTGGCATTTTATCAAGACGATTGGCAGCGGACGATTGCTATTTTGACGCCGCTGGTAGGTGGAGAAACCTATGTAACCTATGGAAAGGAGGTGATGTTCTATCTAGCCGCAAGTTATCAGGAACTTGGACAATCAGTACAGGCTTGCCCCTTCTGGCAGCAGTATTTCAGCCTTTCGTTATCGCAATTTGCGCTGAACGAAAAAGACCGTGACCAACAAGCGCGAGCGTATTATCAATCGCTCCATTGTGAATAAATCAAAAACCAATAACCGAAATCCATGTTAGGAGAAAATATCGTGCCACCTGCACCTAAACCGACATTTTGCCAACTTTACCCGAAATTATGCCAAAAAGTGCCAACGCCCCTCCCGGGACCGGGTCCAACACCGCCCATTATCCCGGCGCCGGATGTGCTGAAGCAGGAAATTCTGGATGTGCTGCAAGCCTTGGAAACTGAACTCGAAACCAACTTCGAGACGCCCAATATCAACATTGTGCTGAATGCTGCCAAAGTGTTTCAGCGGCTTCAGATGCCTGAGCAAGCCATTCGTCTCACCCAAATGATTCCGGCTGTGCTGGACGCTCAGGATTTGGAGATGACTCTGGCAAATATCGAAGTGTTGACACAAGCAACCCAACTGCGTTCTGATATGTTGAGCAGTTTGGGGCGCGATGCCGAAAGTTTGGCTGAAAGTGTCATGGCGAAAAATCTGAATCGGATTGCTGTGCGAATGCATGGCTTGAGCAATAGCAATTAACATCGAAAGCGGGGTAGGTGTTTTTTAAGACTTGCCCCAGATAAACCCAATGCCCGATACTCTTTTTACCCATGACGCGCTGACGTTGTGGATTCGTGATGATGATTACGCACTGTACGACCAACATATCGTCCGGCAGGTGCAGCGCGAGTATTTTTGGGAGCAGTTGCGCGATTTCCCGGTGAAAACCATTGTAGATGTTGGGGCGCATATTGGCGCATTTAGCCTGTATGCCAACCACCTCTGGCAAGCTGCCACCCTCATCGCCATTGAAGTCGAAGACGATAATGCCCGGCTGCTGCGAAAAAACACCGCGCCCATTCCGGGCATTTTTGCGTACCATGCCCGCGTGGGCTATTCAGATGAAAACATGATGTTGGCAAAATCGCGGCACAATTCGGGCAATCATATCGTGCATCCCCGCGGCAAACTCCCCACCAGCGAATGGGTCATGGGCGAATATGACATGCAAGCAATTTCAGCGCCCGTTTACACGCTGGAAACGCTTCTGGCGCAGCACCATATCACCCAATTAGACCTGCTCAAATTGGATTGCGAAGGCAGCGAAATCGAGATTTTGCAGCACATTTCCGACGATACCCTTGCCCAAATTCGTTTCATCGTCGGTGAACGGCACATCCCCAAAGAGGACTTTTTGCAGCAAGTCGGCGGGCGGTTGGCACAGTTTGCGATGCACTTTGCCGATACCGCCGCGCCATCGTTGGGACATTTTTTGCTGCTGAATACATCTCATCCCGGCTGACGATGTTGTTCTAGCAAGTGTGGCACTGCTTCGGTTTCTTTTGCTTCTTCTTTGGCTTCTGACCATTGGATGGGTAGCAGCGCCCCAATAATCAACATGCCGCCGATGGCTTGCCACATGGTCAGGGTTTCGCCCAAAAAGAGCATGGCACTTGCCACGCCAAAGACCGGGATGAGCAGCAAAAACAATGCCGATTTGCCAGCGGGGATATGCCGCAACGCGCCTAAATACAACAAAAATGCCACCGCATATTGAATCATGCCGCTGAGTGCTGCCATAATCCATATTTCGAGTGGTGGTACAGTGGGCAGCCGAAATTCACCACTGACTAACGTCAATAGCAGCACCACCACCAAGCCGCAGCTATGTTGCAACGCCGCCAAAATCGCCGGGGACATTTTGCCCACGCTGCGCCGGCTGACGACAATATATAAGGAAGCGCATATCGTCCCCAGCAGCATCAACCCATCGCCCCCCAATGAAGCCTCGCCACCACCGGATGCACCAGAGAGCGATAACAAACATGCTCCCACCAGCGCAATGCCGCCACATAGCCAAAAAGCGCGATTCAATTTTTCGCGCAGGAACGCCCATGCCAGCAACCCGACGATTAACGCTTCTAATGCCAAAATCAGCGTTGAATTGGTGGCGGAGGTTTGCGCGAGTCCGGCGGTCATGAGGATGTACGCCAATCCCGGTTCCAATAAGCCGCCAACGCCATGCTGCCAATCGCGCCGTTGCAGCTTTTTATGCCCGCCGCTGATGAAGACAATGCTCC
>JALHOR010000158.1 GCA_022842885.1 Anaerolineae bacterium | reverse complement strand
GCATATTTGTTTGATACGAGAGCGTATTCACCGCGACAAATTCTTCGTAAATCATATTCTCGCGGCGGAAATTTTTGGCAACGCTAATGCCCGTGACGCTCTCTTGAATATTATCATTGACCACCGCCATCGCCCGTGAGCCTTGCCGCGTGACGCGCCGTGCAATTTGGCGAAATCCTATTGCGGTCAACATGAAAATTGGCATCATCAACAGCAAAACAATGGTCAAAATCGGGGAACGTTGCAGCAAAATCAATAGCAAAAATATGACCGAAATCAATTGCGATAACACATCGCTGGTGAATAACAACACATCGCCAAATTCCTGCGTATCGCCTGTAATGCGGCTGACAATTTTGCCCGTCTTGTTGTGGTCATAAAATGCCATATCGCGGTCTAATGCGGCATTAAACGCATCTTTCCGCATTTGGGATACCACACCGCCTAACATGCGCGTCAGCAAACGGCGGCGCGTCCAGTTCATGGCATAATCCACCACTGTCGCCAAAAATAACGCCACAATAATCAACAACAGCGTATTCGCAACCGACTCTTCCAGCGCATCTATCCCAGCGGCAATAAAGATAGAGTTTAACGATGAGGACACCGATAACACGCTCACTGCCGCTAAAATGGCGATGAACTGCCGCCGATAGGGACGCACATAATTAAAAATACGCCGAATCAGATACCCATCATCATATTGACGGTCATATTTTTCTGCGTTCAGGTTGCCAAAAAAACCCATGCGACTTCGCCTTTAGTTTTGCACTGCGCCATTAGCTTGTGAAATAGCACTTGCCCGTATGGTATCTAACGGTTCTTCATAACGGGCAAAAATACGCCGATAGACTTCTGATGTTTGCAGCAGCCCATCATGGTTGCCTTGTGCGACGATGCGCCCTTGTTTTAGCACAATAATATGGTCTGCCCACCGAATCTGGGACAAACGATGCGTGATAATCAGCGTGGTACGCCCGGCTGCGGCTGCCCAAATTGCCTTTTGAATTTTATCTTCGGTGGCGCTATCTATGGCGCTGGTGCTGTCATCCAAAATCAGAATCGGCGGATTCATCTCGAAAGCCCGCGCAATTGCCAAGCGTTGGCGCTGCCCACCACTGAGGGTCACGCCGCGCTGCCCGACGACTGTTTCATAACCATCATTAAAGGACATGATAAAATCGTGGGCTTGGGCTTTTTGGGCGGCGGTTTCAATTTCGTCGCGGGTGGCGTTATCTGTCCCAAAGGCAATATTTTCGGCAATAGTGCGGCTGAACAGAAAAATATCTTGCTCAATTATGCTAATTTGTGAACGCAGCGATTCCAGCGACCAATCGCGCACATCCACGCCATCCACCAGCACCCGCCCTTGGGTGGCATCATAAATGCGGTTAATCAGTTTAATGATGGTTGTCTTGCCTGACCCCGTTTGCCCTACAATGGCAACCGTTTGTCCCGGCTTCACCGTGAACGAAATATCATGCAGCACTTCCGTTCCCGCACGATACCCAAAAGTTACATTATCAAACGTAATTTCGCCGCGCAATTTTCCGGCATAACCTTTGGGGTTTTGGTCTAATTTGGTTTCATTGTTCAGGATTGCCAGAATACGCTCGGCACTGGCAACACCGGAGGCAATACGCGAGAGCGAAAATAGCGATGTAAACACTGGGAAACCAAACAGCGCAATTAATCCCATAAACGCGACCACATCCCCAGAAGTAATTTCGCCTGCACTATGTAACGTCACAGCATGGGCAAAGCCTGCCACCGATGCCAAGCCCAACAGAAAAAAAGACAAATAACGCGCTTCTATCTCCCCTTGCTGCACATAGTGATTGCGAACTGTGTCCGCTAAATTTTCAAAATATGCCGCTTCTTGTTTTTCCTGCGCTGCGCCGCGCACTACAGGCAGCCCTTCTAGAGCCTCAGCTAGGCGTGAATTCATCTTGCCAAAACTTGCCCGTATTTTTTCCGCGACAGGATGCACCGATGTGACCAAGTTGTACTGCACCATCACATGCAAAATCACAAACACCAGTGGCACAATCACAAGGGATGGATATAGCAAGGGTGCGCCGATGACTGGCACTATCAAAAACATGCCAGAGCCAATCACGAGATTCACGCCGGGGTTCATCATCAGGTTCATCTCGCGCACATCATTCGTCACTCGCGCCATGATGTCACCGACTGGTTGCATATCATGAAAAGTCATGCTTTTGCCGAGCAAACTGGCATAAAGTTCGTCGCGCACATCGCGTTCAATCCGTTGGGCAAACAATTCCGATGAGGCATTTCGCATCAATTGCAGCACTGCCCGCAACGCCTGCGAAATCACGACTGCCAAAGCAAACGATATGATTTGGCTGGCGGTTTCGGCAGAAGGTGTTTCCAGCGCCGTAAACCCTTGCCCAATATAATAAGGAACAACCCCGGCTAAGGCGGCATTACTTAATGCGCCGATTGCCAGCGATACCAAGAATATCCAGTGACGGCGAATATGGGAGAGGATATAGCGAATGGCGCTGCGGCGGTCACTGTTATACTGCTTTGCGACAGAAAATTCAGAAGGCATAAGCGGATTTTTCCGTTATGGTGTGGGAATTGAGTATGCAATGCCCCCTATCATAACGCACTTATGGAGTCCATCTAGTGCCAGTTTAACGCCTTTTCTGAGAAAACTGACTAAACACTGTGTTGCACATAAGGCGCAAAAACTGGATTTTCGCGCAGTTTATCGCGCAAATTCGGGTAGGCTGTTAATTCTTGTTGTAAGGAAACCACAAAATCGGCAGTTGTAATCGTTTCGGCTCCGGCTGACCAGCGCGATCGTGCCAGTTTCATAAATCCTTGCCGCAGCGACTTTTCAGCAACGGGCAAAATATGGTCGGACAACCAATGAATTTGCGCCTCCAATTCTGGCACAATAATCGGCGTCATGCAGGCATTGCGAGCAGCCCGAAAGCCGTTGTCTAAATTCACTTCCAGTATGTATCGCTGTCCCGGCTGGTTGACATCAAAATGCTCAATGGCAAATTCGCCATTATGATAGAGCGTCAAAATCGCCACAGTGCGAACATCTTGGCGCATAATCTCGCTGCCTTGAATCACCGACCCCGGATTAATGAGCCAAATGCCATCAGTTGGCACCACCAAAGGAATATGAGTATGCCCATTAATCACAAATTTTGCGCCATGTTCGCGCCCAAAACTCGCCCAATGCGCCAATTTGGGATACCAATTATCATCCTTGCGCTGCTCATGCTCTATCCGTAAATCAGGATAATGCCCATGCGTCATCACCAACCGCTGCCCCGTAATTGAAATAGTTTGCAAAAACGGCAGTGCGGCTTGGGCTTCTTCGGTTTCATCATTGCCATGCACAGCGATAACTGGCGCAATATGGCTGAGTTCATCCAATACCCACAATAAGCCCACATCCCCCGCGTGCAAAATCACATCCACATCGGCAAAAATATCGAACACAGCATCCGGGAGTTTTTCAATTAAGCGTGGGCAATGGGTATCGGAGATAAGACCGATGCGCGTGCTGCGTTTTAGTTGGAGTGTCATCGTTTTTCGTCCCAATGAATGATAGGTGAATTTGTTGCTGGTATCTGTTACGGTGCAGCAATGGTAATGACACCGGGTAACACCCCAATCGTTCCCTCTAAAGTTTCTGTCCCCGTAACAGGCAACCGCTGCAAACCAGTGGCATCATTAAAATACATCAAGACCCACAACCGATACTCACCCGGCGCAATATCCGGCGGCAAACGCAACGCATGATTATCCCAAACAGGCATATTGGGCTGCCATGTGGTGGTTGGTGCAAAACCAGCATACGGCATGGTATCTTGCCCTTGTAGCGGGGGCTGTGTGTAATCGGCACGAGTGATAAACCACGCTATCACATAATCGCGGTCTAAAGGCAAATTTGAACGCCAATAAAATGACACAGGCAGCACATCGCCCGCTTGATAACGATTGCCTTGCGGCAGCGTGTAACCTTCTAATTGTATGGACTCGCCAAATTGCAAATCGGTCAAGATTTCAGGACTGACAAAATCATACGGATTGGGAGCAGCAATGAGGCTGTACTCCAGTAAGCGCACTGTGGGATCGCCAGTTTCAAACACGCGCAGCAGATAATGCTGCTGACCCAAAAAGCGTTCTACTGGGCGCACTGCCCAAGGCAAATACGGGCTGTTATGCGCCAGCAACCATACACGGTCATGATGCATTGCCACATGGTCTAAGATGTTGGGCGTCAGAAAAGCTCTATCGCCAGATAACAAATCTATCGGATTATGCGCTTCGACCAAAACGGGTTCTTTTTCGCTGGCGCGTTCACCCGGTTGATACGGCAGCGTTAAAACACGCGGATAACTTAAACGATGGTAATTGAGCATAAATTTAGAATATGTCTCATTGGCAAGCAGCAAGACATCGCCGGGCTGTGTTTCGGTTTCTAGGATATTCAGAACATCGTGCAGTGCCGTTTTATCGGCATAATATAACCCATCCTGTTCATATAGCTGGCGTAAACTGGCATACAACCCAATAAGAAAAATTAACACAGTCACCGAAATGAAGAATCTCAGCCAGCGCAAAAAACGCCCATAATAAAGGCAGGTGCCCACTACCCCTGCCCAAATCAGCGCCAAAACACCATAAAATGGCACCCAACCCGGCACATTGGCGCGTGTCCACGCAAAATCAAAGCCTAATCGCTCCCATGATGGCGGCAACAGCACCCACCGCAAATACTCCAGCCGATTTAACCCATCCGACCATTCCTGCGTCACGCCTGCGGGCAGCAAATCAATGTAATGCGTCCAAGGGAGTGCCACAGCATTAAATTGAATCCATAAGCTGTAAAGCAATAAACTAGCAACAGCCAAAAATAGGGGACTACGTTTAATAAATTGTTTTGTACTAGCATTTGCCATGATAGGCAACGAAAAAAGGCGATCTATGGTTGGCGCTACTGCTAACATCACAAACGGCACTACTGGCACCATAAATCGTGAGGGCCACGATAAACCGCCAAACCAATGCACATCGGTCAACAAGGCATGACCAATAGCGTAACCAACCATTAGCAGGAGAATGCCAATGATTAAGCGGGCTTGCCGCTGCTGCCATAATAACCAAAATCCGGGCAACGCTAATAACAAGATGGGGGATGTTCCCCACAGGCTGCCACCGACACTGAATAAATAAGTATGCAACGCCACACGAGTATAGGTGGTGGCAAAGCCGATTTGTATCAAAATCGGCTCGATAAGATTAAAAATTGGCTCAACATAAACCACTATTATCAGCGCCACGAAGGATAACACTATCATCAGCGCCAAGGCATAGCGCAGCCAACGTTGTTCAGCGATAGGTCTTGGCATGGGCAGCAACACACATAACAAAGCTGGAAATGCCATCACCGCCGAGTCTTTGGTCAAGACTGCCGCCACTGCCATCACCCCAGCAGCGAGACCCCATAAAATCCGTCCATGTATCTTTTGCTGACGGCGACAACATTCAAGACAAAAGAGCGTGAGCAACAAAAACACCATGACGGGCGTTTCGCGGAACAACGTCTTGCTATAAGGCAAAACAATCGTCGCAGTGCCATAAAGCCCAGTGGTGATGACCGCTGTTCGTTCTGAATAGCCATATAGCAACAGCAACCAAAATAAAACGCTCCCAGAAAACGCTGTCAATATAATATTCATGAACCAAACAATGTGGATATAGCCCACTTGGGGCAAGATATCGCCCAAGCGATACAGCAACGAGATTAATGCGACAGGCAGATATTCAACAGTTTCATCTAAGGCTAAGGGATACACCGCGTCGGGGGGAATAATGACGGGTTGAACAAACCACAGGCTTTCGTCGCGCCCATAATCACCGTGCCGGACTATGCTGGTAGCAACATCCAACAAACGCAGCGAATCGCCGCTTTCGATACGGGCGCTGTAAACAATACAATAAAGCGCAGCGAGGCTCAGAATGCAGAGAAGCGATAAACCAAGCCGATAACGGTTTATCGCTAATTGAGACATCATCATAGGCTGTCTGGGATGGGTTAAACCATGCGGTTATTCAGACCGGTGATAAGATTAGATAGGCGTTTGATAATTTTCTGGCTGGGCGTTAATTGGGCTTTGCTCTCTAACCCCACCCGATATGACGTTGCCCCGGCAAAAATTTTCCCGGCGCGAAATTGCATTCTGCCAATTGCCAATAGCGTCTCAGAGTACAATTCTTTTTCACCAATTTCCAAGAACATATCCGCCGCTTGACGATACACCTTAAATGCCTCATCGCGGTCATTCAGCGCCATATATACCCCACCCATATTGCCCAAGACCTGCGCCGTCCGTAGATGGTCTTGGCGTCCTTGGAAAGTGCGTAATGCCTCTTGCATCAAGTCGAGCGCCTGTTGATTTTCGCCCAATGCCCGATGCACCAAGCCAATGTTCACTTTCATCTCAGCCACCATATCTTCTTGGGCAGCAGCAGCATAGGCTTCGCGTGCCTGCTGAAAAATACGAGCAGCGGCTTCATATTCATGCTGTTCAAAGAGCTTCACGCCCTGTTGTTGCAGTTCTTGTGCGCTTGTCGTGATTTGTGGTGCGGACATAAGCACCTGTCTCTCCTCTCCCGATTACATGCTAATATCGAGCAGCCCCTCCGCCGCTTTCCGTAATTCTTCCACAGGCATATTGCCAAAGGTCATAGCAATTTTCAAAAATGCCAAATGGCGAGGGTTCGCTACAAAACGTCGGATGTCTTCATCCAACTCCGTAAACCGTTTCCATTCTTCGCGGGTTTGCAGCAACAGTCCAATATAACTGCTCGTCTCCAAAAAATAATCCATATTTTTGTTGACAATATTGGAAATCACCGCCAATTCATGCATCGGAATTGATACATCCCCCACTTCATACTGCATCATAGCCATGTCACTAATGTGAGCCGCGGCGGCGACCTCCGCCACCGTCAAATTGCGGTCTTCCCGTGCTTGCCGCAGCAATGCGCCAATCATCCGTTGGCGCAATTGAATGTATTCCATTTGGGCGTGCGTGCGCTCCGTCGGGTCAGTTTCCCGCGTTTGCTGCCCCCAAAAATGGCTCACCGGCACATCTAAATAATATGCCAGCAATTCCAATTGGGGTAAGTCTGGCACTGCTTCCCCATATTCCCAAGCCTCAATCACATCAGGCGTGAGCCGCAGCAAACGGGCGCAATCTTCGGTAGTGCGGGCAGCCGCCACCCGCGCATCGCGGATTAAGACCCCCAACATCTTCGCCCGCAGCCGATAGGATTCAGCAAAATCAAAGGGCTTTTCGGGTTCATCACCCGCTTTTTGTTTCTTTTTGGCAGCCGCCATCCTTGCGGCTAAATCTCCAAAATCACCAGACCCCATTGTGCGCCTCCTCCTCATTGAGTGTACGTCATGGTGTTCATTATAGAACCTTGAGATTAGTCCGGCAACTGATTCTCATGGTGTGGTGCTGTATCTTACAATTATTATTTCAATCACATCATTAATCCAAACAATAAACATACCGATGAGCAATTTCTTCTAGGGTTAAACAGGCTTATAATTACAAGCATTCGATACCGATAGGTTATCATGACCTTGACTGAGCATGACCACGCCAGATTGAAAGCTAAACCGGATGTCTGTACAACTTGAACATGAACTTGAGCAATTACGGGCAGCGCATCAGGCAGCATTGCGGCTGAGTTCCCTACTGGAAATGGATCCCCTGTTATACGAACTGGTCATGATGACGACAGAAGTAATTCCATGCCAGCGAGCAGTGATTCTGTTGATGGATAAATACAGCGCGGCGCTGGAATATGGTAGCCATTATCCCCCACTAACAGACCGCAGCAAACAAACTGCCTTGGAAATGATTTTTATCAATACATTTAATGCCGGGCGCGATGCCGCTATCCAACTCATCAATCGGCGGCGACCGGGTGGCTTAAACACCGAGCAATTGGCTGGCACCCGCTTAGAAATGCTCACAAGGCTCATCGGCGCTCAACAGGTGCATCTCTTTCCACTGGCAATCCAGAATGATTTATTGGGGGTACTGATAATTCAACCCCACGATGACGATGGTTTATCTGATAACCTTGTGGGCATTATAAATAGTATCTTAGAGATTGCCGTGCGTTATCTTTATAATGCCCGCCATCACACCCAAACAGTACAAGAACTTTCCACCAGCGTCTACGAGATGAATATTCTCCAACAAATTGACGCTGAACTAAATGATACCATCGAACTCAGTTATGTCTTTCGGATTATCATGGATTGGGCATTGCGCTTCACCAATGCGGACTTGGCTTCGTTAGGATTGTTCGATGATGTCCATGAAACATTGACGATTACCGCGCAATATGGTTACGACGATAAAATCATCCAACCCGGTATCCCCGTCGGCAAAGAACGGGGCAGCATCGCTCTCAGAGTAGCGCGGTCAGGTCAGGCAGAAATCATCCCCGATGTGGCGCTGGATAGAGATTATTATGAACTCGCCAATGGTATCCGCGCTCATTTATCTGTGCCTATTTTACGCGAAGAACAAGTGATTGCAGTGTTATCGCTGGAAAGCCGCAAATTAAATGGTTTCACTGACAATCATCTAAATTTTGTTCACTCGCTGGCACGTCGGGCAGGAGTGGCGGTAGATAATGCTCGCTTATTCACCGAAACGCGCCGTGAACGCGAAAAATTGGCGCTCATCTTACGCAACATCGCTGATATTGTGGTGGTGCTAGATAATGAACAACGGATTATTCTATTGAATTATTCCGCTGCGATTGCGATGCGTTTACCCACAGAAATAGATTATACTGGACGCCGTTTGACCGATGTGGTGGATAGTGCCAAGGTTAAACTATTTTTCCAGAATTTGCCCCTGCATGACCATGACGCCAAAGAAGAACTCGAACTCCCCAACGGGCGCACCTACCATATTAGCATGACACGGCAGCGCAGCATTGGTTGGCTCATCGTTATGCAAGACATCACGCAATTCAAAGAAGCTGAAAATGTCAAAAATGAACTGATGGCAACCGTCTCGCACGATTTAAAGCAACCACTGAGTGTGATGCGTGGGTATCTTGATTTGCTGCAAATGACCAACGATTTTGATGAACGGTCACGCCGCTATATGGAAAGTCTTGATTATGCCTTCTATACGATGCGCCAACTCATTGATGATTTGCTGGATATGGCACGTATCGAAGCCGGTCTTGAACTTGACTTGGAGGCGGTCAACATCAAGATGATTCTGATGGCGTGTATTGAGTTATTGCAGCAGCAAGCGAAGAACAAAGCGCAGACCATTAAGCTCGACATCCCTGATACTATGCTGCCCATTTATGCCGACCCACCGCGTTTGCGCCAGATTTTTACCAACCTTATCGGCAATGCCATCAAATATACCCCGCCACAGGGCGAAATTCGCATTTATGCTCATATCCAACCCGATACAGTGACGATTTGCGTACAAGATAACGGTATCGGCATCACCCCAGAAGACCAAGCCCATGTTTTTGACCGCTTCTATCGGGTTCGCAGCAGCGAAACAGAACGCATTGAAGGCACTGGTTTGGGGTTGGCGATTGTGAAATCATTGGTAGAAGCGCATACGGGGGTGATTGATGTCGTCAGTCAAAAGGGCAAAGGCTCCACTTTCCGCGTGAAACTGCCGCTGACTTTAAAAGCAAAACAGGCACAACCCGCTTAGAAAAACGAGTTGTGCCTATCAAAAAAACAGATTAGTCGCTGTTATTTTGTATCGCTAGATGGCTTGGGTGGCAATGCAACCGCATCGTCATCCAATTGCAGCGCCCCCGGTTCATAACGCTCATCCCCAATACGATATGGCACTTCAATGACTGGGCGACCCAAGCCACGCTCAATCTGGTCATGATACAAGGCATCCCGAATCGCGGCTGTCGTCTGGTTATGCAGCAATTTTTCCCACCATTTGGAGACGACAAACTGCGGCAAAACGACCATAGTAGGGACTGGTTCCTTGCACAATTCTTCATCAATCTGATGCAAATATTCAATCAGCGGTCGCCCGACTTCTCGATAAGGAGATTCAACA
>JALHOR010000157.1 GCA_022842885.1 Anaerolineae bacterium | reverse complement strand
GGCTTAAATGGTGTAGATATTGAGCAGGCAACCAAGCGCGGTATTCTGGTGATGAATACGCCCGGTGCCAGTGCAATTGCTGCTGGCGAACATACTTTTGCCTTGATGTTGGCGCTTAGTCGGCGGTTGGTAACTGCCCATAACAGCCTACGCGAAGGGTATTGGTTGTTAGACCGCAAACGCCAAGTCGGAATCCAACTCTACGGCAAGACCTTGGGCATTGTGGGGTTGGGGCGGGTGGGGCAGGTAGTGGCATATCGGGCATTGGCATTTGGTATGACGGTTCTCGCCTATGATCCCTATATTAGCGAAGAAAATGTGACCGACAATCGCATTCAATTAGTCACCTTGCGCGAGTTAATTGCCCGCAGCGATTTTGTGAGTCTGCATGTTCCCGCGACTCGTGAAACACGCGGCATGTTCAGCGAAAGTGTGTTTGAGCAGATGAAACCCGGCACTCGTTTGATTAATACCGCGCATGGCAGTTTGGTAGATGAACATGCGCTGGCAAATGCCATTAAATCTGGGCATTTGGCAGGGGCGGCACTGGATGTTTTTACCGATGAACCTCCCTATAACAGTCCGTTGGTGGGCTTATCCAGCGTGATTCATACGCCGCATGTGGGTGATAATACCATTGAAGCCACCCAAGATTTATCGCTGAAAGTGGTTGAACAAGTATTGGATGCTTTGCGTGACAAAGATTATCGGAATGTGGTGAATTTGCCGCTGATTCCCGGCATGGATTACGATTATGTGCGCCCCTATATGCGCCTCGCAGAATGCATCGGCGCACTGCATCATACTTTGGCGCGGAGTCCTGTGCGGCGGGTCGCTGTTGAGGTACGCGGCGATGATATGAATGGTTTAATCAAGCCGCTGACCGTGGGTGTCTTAAAAGGGTTGTTGGCACCTGTGCGTGGCGAAAGAGTGAGCTATATCAACGCGCCGATGTTGGCAGCCGATATGGGCTGGCAGGTGACGCAGGTCAAGGGGCTAAAAACTGGCGAATATACCAATATCCTCACTTGCCAAGTGACGCTGGATGATGGCGAAACGATTATCATTACTGGCACATTGCTTGACCATAAAGAACCGCATATCGTCCAAATTAACGAATATCGCATGAATTTTGTCCCCGAAGGCTCGATGTGTATCATCGGCAGTTATGATAGACCGGGGGTGATTGGGCGCGTGGGGACATTGTTTTCTGAACATCATGTCAATATTGCCAGTTGGCATACCGGACGGGCGCAACCGGGCGGCAATACACTGACGGTACTCACCTTGGATGAAGAAATCGCTGACCCTGTGTTCCAAGAATTATTGGCGTTGGATTTTATTCGTCATGCTCATCAGGTGACGATTACACATCTCTAACAGAATCCGCACAACACATCGTCTCTGGTGTAGGGTATGCTTAAACAGCAGTGAAAAGTAAAAAGCAGCAATGGTTGGCTGAAAGTTGCACAGCTTTTTACGATAAACTCTTAATCGTGACATTGATTGCGCGGAGAAACCATCATGCGTCTGCGTTTTATGCTGTTGATTCTGATGATAGTGATTTTGGCGGCGTGCGGCGGGCAAAGTGAGCCGACGCCTGTGGTTGTAACGGACGCGGCTTCGGTACAAACTGCGCCGACGGTAGAGGCAAATCAATCGCTGTTGATTGTGACTCGTGAAGCATTACCGACGCCGATGGATGGGGCATTGCCGATTGCTGCGCCGGGAACATTAGTGGCGTCCGAGACGGAAGACCCCACTGCTGGGCTGACATTCACCACTATCGAATTTGCCCGCACAGGCGGCGGAACAGAAGAACAACCTGAACCGAGTGTGCTGATTATCCTCAATGGTGACGGAACATATACCCGTAATGGCGTTTCCGGTGCATTAGCACCTGACCGCGTGGCAGCTATCAACGATGGGATTACATCGGTCAATTTTTTTGGTATGCAAGGCACAATGTTGGGACCAGGCATTGAAGGCTCCACCGTCTATCGTTATGCCGTCACGATTCAACGCGGTGATTTGAATCGCACCCTAAGTTCGATGGATGGTTTTATGCCACAGGAATACATTCAGCTATTGGGATTGATTTTTGAGGTTGGGCTGCGCCCGTGAGTAACGCCGCTTTTAACCATCAATTACGAGAATTTAGGGCATCGTTTGGAGACATTAAAAACGCATCCCAATTTATCCGCACCAGAATTGCAGGATTTGTTAGCCGATGCTATTGGGTTTTATCATGATTTGCAAAAAGAATATGACCATGTTCTGACAGAAAATCAACAACTTGCACACGAGGTCATAGAGCTAAAGAAACAAAACACGGTGGTCGTTGCTGATGAAACATTTGCTGAAATTTTGCCGCATTATCAGCGGGTTTGCGATGCTGGTGGAGATGCTACATTACCTGAGTTTCGGATAGGATAGGACACCATTCAGCGAAGGTGTTATCCTTCTGGTTATCCCTAACCAGAAAGGTGTCCTCGCATGACTTTACTCGAATTATTTTGTGATGTCGATGATTTCTGCCAAACGTTCCGGTCACAGCAGCGTCCAGTTTTAGGCGCGACCACAGGACAACGCCGCCGACAAGCCGGCTTATCGGAGAGTGAAATTATGACGATCGTTATCCACTTTCATCAAAGTGGCTATCGCACCTTCAAAGCCTACTATACGCGCTATGTTCAGGTCTATTTGCGCTGCGAGTTCCCGGACTTGGTAAGTTACAACTGGTTTGTCCGCCTGATGGCGCGGGTGGTCGTATGGCTGTGGGCGTATCTCATGGCACGCTGTGGTCGCTGCACAGGCAGTGCCTTTATTGACTCCACCAGTCTCAAAATCTGTCATAATCGCCGCATCCGGCGGCATCGGGTGTTTGCGCGAAGTGCCAAACGCGGACATAGTTCGATGGGGTGGTTTTATGGGTTCAAGCTGCATCTGGTGGTCAATGAGGTGGGTGAGATCTTGGCGTTTCATCTGACGGCTGCCAATGTGGATGATCGGCAACCTGTCCCTGACTTGGTACAGGGATTATTTGGCAAATTATTCGGTGATAAAGGCTATCTGTCGCTGCCTTTGTTTCGCCAATTGCTGGAGCAGGGGATTCAATTAATCACTGCCTTACGTGCCAATATGAAAAACCAATTGATGTCCTTATCGGACAAGTTGCTGTTGCGGCGGCGCTACATTATTGAGACGATCAATGACCAACTCAAGAACCAGTCGCAAATTGAGCATTCGCGGCATCGCAGTCCGATCAATTTTATGGTGAATCTATTAGCGGGCTTGTTGGCTTATACTCATCAGCCCAAAAAACCCACCTTAAATTTATCACCGAAGGAGTGCCGTATGCTGGCACTCGTCTCTTAGCTATCCGAAACTCAGGTTACATTAGTATATCGTTTAGCAACATTAAACGCGGTTGATAAAGTGCTGCGTTTAAAATTGCTGCGGTCTTTATTTGGCTTATCACTAACAGAAGCACAAGCCGTTGCCGAAAGCCATGAAATGGCAGCAACACCCATTGCCTAAACCATTTTCTGCACCACATTCAATAAATCACTCAACTGAGCAATAGATGAAACGCCCTCTAGGTTGTCGCTAGAGGGCATGCGTTGTAACAAAATCCCTGACATCCCGGTGGCGTGTGCGCCCTGAATTGCCTTATTATGGTCATCTACGACGAGGCAATTTTTCGGTGACACTGATGCCAAACGCGCCGCATAATCATAAAATGCGGCGTTCTTCTCAAATTCTTCGCTGATGTCAGGTCCCACAATCGGCGCGGTGAAAAAATGCTCAATCTGGCTGCCGCGTAAGATACCGCGTGCTTGATACGAAGGCGCATGAGACGCAATCCCCAACCGATACCCCGCTGCCAACAGTTGTTCCAGCACAGGTAGCACATCGGGATACAACGCTGGACATGCTTCCGGCGCGAGTTCTAGTAATTGTTGTGCCAAAATTCTGATGTCTTCTGGGGGTGGTTCGGGAAGCTGTGCCAACCGAAATAAAGCGCGGGTGGTGCGAAACATGCCTTCTGCCATATCGTGCAACCCCTCATCGCCGCTGAGGTTCAAATCGGCATAATAGACATCCCATTCTGCCACAATTTGCCGATGCACCGCCGACCAGTGTTCGGTTGTGCTGCCATAACGCGCCGCCATGACGCGCCCTATACCGTCACTATAACAGGGGTGCAGGCGGGCGCTTTCGATTAATGTGCCGTGCAAATCGAAAAAGATGTGCGTAATGCTCATTCACACTCGTTTTCGCCACATGGCAGCGCCTGAAGATTGACCACATAATTAGCCGGAACGCCACCCGCTTCAGGAATGAGAATCGTAAATTCAGTGCTGTCGCCTGAGCCTAAAACTGACTCTGGTAAATCGGCAAACCCGGCGGCAATCACGCGCCCGACATCATCAAACAAAGTAGCGGTTGCCAAAGGATACTGCACTGGATTGGCGCTGGTGTTGGTCACAATGCCCGTGATAAAAATCGCGCCATCGCTGCCAAATTGAATCGCATCTTCCCATGTTAAAATACCGGCTGACACCACATCGCGGGGTTCGGGTTGCCAATCGGCTCTGCCCAATTCCAAGACATAGTGGCTGGCATCAAGTGGTTGCCCTTGCCCGAAGCGTAAGCCAAACGGCGCGAATCCGCCGGGTGAAATGGCATGTCCCATGACCATATCCACTGCTTCAGCGATGGCAACATCATTGGCTGTGGTCAGCAAAACGCGCACTGGCACATTTGCCAACGACAAACTGCCGTGATTGGCGACTTCGCCCGTCACAAAAAAGACATTTTGCGTTGATGACCACGCATGAACATTGATAATTTCCAACCCAATGGCTTCAGCAGAGGTTAGTGCCGAAAGAGGTGATGGCGGTAAATCGGTTGTGTTTGCCAAGGTGAAGGTGTTGACCACAATTTCGAGTTGGCGCTGCACTGTCGGATTCAGCGGTACAATCGTTTCTAGAATAGCCAAGAGAGTGCCGTTGCTTTGCAAGAACGTGTTGACTTGCAGCGGAGTGCCACCCGGCGTTAAACGAATGCCGATTGCCCGCCAACTGCCATCGCTCATCAATTGGCGGTCTTGTTCAGTATAACGTTTTAAATCCGGGCGAATTTGGGTTTGGTACTGCGTCAAAAATTCTTCTTGCAGGGCAGCATCCAACATTTGCCCCGTATTGATGACCACCACGCGCAACAAAGGGTAATCGCTGCCCGGCGGCGAAAAAGAGGCGGTGGCGATGGTGCTGCTGGCAGGTTCAAAGATTGCCCAATTGCGCGGCAGTGCCAACGAAAAGATATTCCCGCGTGCCGTATAGGTGACAGGCGAAGCATCCGGTGGCAGGGGGGTGGGCGCAAAGACCACCGCGCCGCCCGTGCAACCGGAAAAAATAATTACACAAATGAGGAAATAGAAATTACAAAATCGTCGCATATTCGTTTTGTTTTTGTAATGTGTGCTGAGTTCGCAAAATTTTTGCAGGTACTTTACGCCTAACTGCTTGTAAAACACCTCAAATTTTCGTATCCTGTAAATAGCCACATCGTTTCAGTTTTGTTATTGAAAGAACGCTATGTATACAGCCAACCATATCTTTTTTCCACATGAAGCCATCATAACACTCAAACACCTGCGCGGCGAGAGTTGGGCAACGTTAATTGATGAGATTTGCCGCTTGCCCCAAACGCATGAATCTACCTTGGCATTAATGCTGCTGATGGTGCGTTTGAACGGCTGTATGACTTGTGAGACGGATAGTTTCCGGGCGATGAAAGGCTGCGCCCCGTGTGCCGCGCAAACCCTGCGGCGTTTTAAAGGCGAAGATGCCGAATTGCTGGGATTGTATCAACAAGCATTGCGCGATGTACAAAAATTCGCGGTTGACCATCCCCAACTGGATATTTTGATGCCGGAATAATGCCGCTTGGCAACGCTCTGGATTGACGCGCAAGGGGCAGTCTGTTAAACTTTCACGGCATTTGGTTATACCAACTAAATTAAGTTAAGCGAGAAATTAGTATTTCGAAAGGGTATTGCTATAGTCGCTTCAGAGTATCGCATCAATCGGGAAATAAGGGCGCGGGAAGTTCGTCTGATTGTAGAAGAAGACGACAGTCAGGGAAATCGTAAGTCCATCAATTTTGGGGTTATCACGCTGGAACGGGCGTTAGAAATTGCCCAAGAACGCGGAGTAGACCTAGTAGAAGTTGCGCCGGAAGGCAATCCCCCGGTGTGTAAAGTGATGGATTTTGGGAAGTTCCAATACGAACAACAGCGTAAAGAACGGAAAGCTCGGAAGAACCAGACGAAGATCGAAATCAAAGAGATCCAAATCAAACCGAAAACGGATGATCATCATCTGGGCTTTAAGCTGCGGGATGCCCGCAAATGGCTGTTGGAAGGGAAGAAAGTGCGCGTGCGCGTGCGCTTCCGTGGACGTGAAATCACCCATTCCCATATCGGACGTGACCGCCTAGAAGTAATCAAAGCCGAATTGAGCGATGTAGCGACAGTAGAGCAAATGCCCAATATGGAAGGCAGAGATATGCTGATGGTTCTCGCGCCACTAACGGAAAAGAAATAACAGCGGAGTCTAACAACGTGGCGAAGACAAAGAAAAAATACAAACTGAAAACGCATAAGGCAACTGCCAAGCGTTTTCGCGTAACGGGTACGGGCAAAGTGGTTCGTACCAAAGGCGGCAAAAGTCACTTGCGCCGCCGCAAATCGAGCCGGGTGAAGCGTGCATTGGATAAGATGCAGCCCATTGGTAATCAGGCATTTGCCCGGCGCATCTTGCGTTTGGCACCCTATTTGGGCAAATATAAGGCAAACCCGCCTTCGTCTTAACCACCCATGCTGTGCCTAGTGGGCATTCGTGTTGAGTATATTCAAAGTCTTATGAGGGCGGGTCACTGACTCGCCCTTAGTCTGTTTATAGGAGTCAATCTCATGACCAGAGCCAGAGTTGGCTATGTGCGCCGCCGTCATCATCGGCAAGTTGTCAAATTGATGAAGGGGCAGTGGGGAACGCGCCATCGCTTGTTTCGTCGGGCGAATGAAGCGATGCTTAAGAGTTATTTCTACGCCTATCGTGACCGTCGCCAGCGGCGGCGCCAGATGCGCCGCTTGTGGATTACCCGCATTAACGCGGCGTCGCGGTTAAATGGCTTAAGCTACAGCCGTTTCATCTATGGGCTGAAGAAAGCCAATGTGGAACTTGACCGCAAAATTTTGGCAGACCTTGCGATCCGCGATGCCGAAACTTTCCGCAAATTGGCGGCACTCAGCCAACAGAATCAGATGTAAGCAATTCGTCGTTCTAGCGGCGTTAGAAACAGGGTCATGTTAGACCCTGTTTTGCGTTAGAATACCCCTCATAGCGTACATCAAAGGATAACTTGAATGCCCGATGTGATTAGTAGTTTGCAAAATCCGCGTGTTCGGCAAGCGTTGAACCTGCAAAAAAATGCTCGTGCGCGGCGTTCTGAGCGTAGAATCGTCTTGGAAGGCGTGCGCTTGATTGGGGATGCGCTGGAACGCGGCAATACGCCCGAATTTGTGCTGTACGATTTGCAGACTGCCGATTATGACTTGGTAGCAAAATTGCAAGAAACCCCCAGTTTGCTGCTGCCTTCTTCGGCTGAAGTGATTAAGCATGTCAGCGAGACACAGCAGCCGCAAGGCATGGTCGCGGTGTTCCCGCTGCCGGTACCGCCGGTGCCAAAATACCCGGAACGGGTGCTAATTTTGGATGCCATTCGTGAGCCGGGCAACATGGGGACAATTTTACGCACGGCGGCGGCTTCCGGTGTACAGATGGTGCTGCTGGCGTCTGATTGTGTAGACCCGTATAACCCGAAAGTGCTGCGGTCGGGTATGGGGGCGCATTTCCGTTTACCCGTCATTGAAGCCACTTGGAGCGAAATTACTTCATTTTGCGAAGGGGTGGCATTTTATATCGCCGATAGCACCGGAGATGTCAACTATACCAGTGTGGATTGGCGTAGTCGGTGGGCGCTCATTATTGGCAATGAAGCGCGGGGTATTGGTGAACGTGCCAAACAACTCCAGACGCAGCGGGTGGCTATTCCTATGGCAGCGGATACCGAATCCCTGAACGCAGCAGTGGCATCAGCGGTGATTCTCTTTGAGGCACGGCGGCAGCGCAATAGTTAATAAACCGTAATGAACCACAAAGGCGCAAAGAACGCCAAGGGTATTTTTATCTCAATTTTGTGATTCATAGATTTTTATGGTGAATTTTGTGGCGTTAAGCTGCATATTTTGAGGGAAATATAGTTTACTCGGTTTTTAAACCCCGTTTTACAGCTTCAGCGATGGCTTGGGCTTTGCGTAAATTGCCAGAGTCATAAATTCCCAGCAGAACGTCTAAATCTATTTTTTCTTCTTGCGTAAGCTCTTGTTCGCTATTTTTTTCGAGCAATTCCTGTAACCACAAATCTTGATGAACATCCATGCGACTTGATGCCAACGCTAAAACTAGCTCATCATCCATAGAGGCTATATCATCCCCATCTAATTCGGGAAGTAATTGGGTGGACAAGCGGGTCATTCGTAGCAAAACATCTTCAAAATCTTGTTCGCTGGTCTCTGCCAATTTTTGGATACGCTCAACCACAATATCCGGTAAAGTGATATTGATTGCCATGAATACCATCTCCGCTAAAGGCTACAGAATTATCGCTTATTTTACCCCAAATCTGGATGACAGTGGGGCATAAAACTGTTTTAACATAATAACCCAATTCCTTGCCCCCATCAGGCGAATATTGTGGTATAGTGGTGCGAGTATCGTCGTCTTCAAGGGAGTGTGCTGGCATGTTCTGGGGCGAATACGCGCATCAACTGGATAGCAAAGGTCGCCTCATTATTCCCGCCCGCTTTCGCACTCACCTGACGGACAACGCGATTCTGACACGCGGTTTAGACCGCAATTTGGTGATTTACCCCGAAACTGCTTGGCGCACTGTCACCCAACAATTGAACCAAATGCCCATCACACAGCCCACCTCCCGCGCATTACGGCGCTTGTTATTCTCCGGCGCAGTCGAAATGACGCTGGATAAACAAGGGCGCATTCTGCTTCCTGCACATTTACGAACCTACGCCAGCATCGAAAGTGAAGTGCTGCTCGTCGGTATGGAAACTTTCATCGAAATTTGGGAGCCTGCCAACTGGCACGCCGCGTTAGAAGGCGTCTCGAATATTTTGGCAGACGCCGGGCATTCGTTTACGTTAAGCCTGTAATCGTTTCCTAAAAACACCCCTTTACCAAAAGCCCATCTCACCACTGAGATACCGAGAACACTGAGGTTTCACAGGAAAAGTCTAATTTTTTCGTTTCCAATAGTTTGTTGTCGGAAGTGTTTAGAGGTGTCATAATAGGGATGGTGCTGGCACTTCTCATCGTAGGATACCGGGATTATGGCAAAAATTTTTGTGTCGTACAGTCGGTCAGACAAAAAACGCGCCAAAAAACTCATCCCATTATTGCGTCAAATTCACGGACATGAAAATGTTTGGTGGGATGAGGAATTTGTCGGTGGGCATGTGTGGTGGGCAGAAATTCTAAAACGCATTGTGTGGTGTGATGTTTTTCTGTATGTAATGTCGCCGCGCTCTGTTAGTTCACCTTATTGCAAAGCCGAATATGCGGAGGCTGTTCGTATTCATAAGCCCATTGTACCGGTAAAACTTTATCGGGGCAAAAATTGGGTGCCTGAGAAATTAAGGGAACTACATTATAATGACCTATCTGGTCAGATTAATGATGTCAGTGTTAAGCCTATACTGCGTGCAATCACAAATCATACTGACCAACCAAAATCTACAGCATTGCCGCTGAGTGAAACCCCCGAGCCTTTGCCGATTGTGCCTGTAAATGAACCGCGTAATCTCTTTGCAGAATATAGCTGGCAAATTATTGTTACCATTATCGGTGGGATTATTAGCGGGATTATTCTTGCGATTATCATTCAGGATGCCCGATTTGCACCCCCCCAGAATCCAACACAAACACCAGAAGTCACACTCACCACTGTCGTTCCCCAAGTGGCAATGGCAACCGATGAACCTATAGCACCAACGCCTACGGAGAC
>JALHOR010000156.1 GCA_022842885.1 Anaerolineae bacterium | reverse complement strand
CCTATGGCGAATTACTCACCACCCCCAATTTAGAAGTTATCGGACGCACGGTATTGATGGCGGCAATGGTGACGATTGCCTGCGCGTTAATCGCTTTTCCGCTGGCATATTATATGGCACGCTATGCGGGCAAGCGCACACGACGATGGTTGTATCTGGCAGTGTTAGTGCCGCTGTGGTCAAGTTATTTGGTGCGCGTATATAGTTGGAAATTGATTTTGGCAAATGAAGGTTTGCTCAACTGGTTGTTTGAAGCATTCGGACTGACGGGTGTGCGCGATTTCATTTTGAATCTGCCGGTTATTGGGGGGCAATCGCTGTCATTTTCATTTTTTGGCATGTTTCTGGTATTCGTCTATATTTGGCTGCCGTACATGATTTTGCCGATTAACGCCGCGCTGGAACGAGTGCCACGCTCATTGATAGATGCTTCCAGCGATTTAGGCGCTCGTCCGGGTTACACCTTTCGCAAGATTATTTTGCCGCTGGCGTTTCCGGGCGTGGTGGCAGGGTCAATTTTTACCTTCTCGCTCACCTTGGGCGATTACATCATCCCAGATATTATCGGCAATTCCAGCCCATTCATCGGCTCAACTGTGCATACTTTGTTTGGTACAACGGGCAATCTGCCATTAGCCGCAGCATTTACGCTCGTGCCGATGGTGATTATGGGCATCTATCTGATGGTCGCAAGACGATTGGGGGCGTTTGATGCGCTCTAGCGGACAATCATCCCCAGAAAAAGCCTCGTGGGGCGTGCGCCTAGCCGCGTTGGGCGGCTTAATTTTTTTGCATTTCCCTATCGTCGTGATTATTCTGTATGCTTTCACCACCGAAGAGCAAACGTATCAATTTCCACCGCCCGGACTCACACTACGCTGGTTTGGTGCCATCATGGAACGCCCGGATTTTTGGCGAGCATTGAGCCTATCGGTACAAGTGGCGGCAGTTGCTACATTCATCGCTATTATTTTTGGCACACTCACGGCGGCGGCATTGTATCGCAGTCGTTTTTTTGGGCGTGAATTTATTTCGCTGTTGGTGATTTTGCCAATTGCGCTGCCGGGCATTGTGACCGGAATTGCCTTGCGTTCTGGCATCAATATTCTGGATGTGGATTTCAGTATGTGGACGATTGTGATTGGTCATGCGACATTTTGTATTGTGACCGTCTATAACAATGTCGTTGCCCGGCTGCGGCGCACCGCCTACAGCCAGATAGAAGCCTCATTTGATTTGGGGGCATCGGCATTCCAAACGCTGCGCTATGTGATTTTGCCAAATATCGCAACTGCGCTGTTGGCAGGGGGGATGCTGGCATTCGCGTTATCGTTTGATGAAGTCATCGTCACGACGTTTACCTCTGGCACCACGCAAACGCTGCCTATCTGGATATTTAGCCAGCTTGCCCGCCCGCGTGACCGCCCGGTGACTAATGTGGCGGCATTAATCGTCATCATGATAACCTTCATTCCGATTTTGCTTGCGTATCGCTTAACCGAACAGGATAATGATTAATTCTGGTAGGCATCGAAATCAAATTTTATTGTGTCAGAACGAATTAGAAAAGGTTGGTAGGGACACGGCATGCCGTGTCCCTACACCATACAAGACTATCTATCATTTTTATGAACCTAATTTTGATTTGCTTACAATACTAGGGGCATCACATTTTCTCACTAGCAGCCGCGTAAATCGCGTTCAAAAAACGACTTGTTATCCGGTGCAAAAAGTGTGTTTTGCTTAAGCCATGTTTAGGTGCTTCCGTTGCCCATGTCGCATATGAGAGGGGATAAGGCACCCATGTATTGCCATTGTCTACATCGTATTCGACCAGAATAAAAATACCAGCGGATTTTAGATGCCCCAACAATGTCGCTAAAATGCTGCGCTTATCACGATAAAAATGCAATGAATTTGCCATGACAATCCCATCTAGCGGCGGTAGTTCCAATTCGGATGTGAAATCGGCGTGGTGATAATGTACCGTGACATTGGGAAAATGCTGCTGCATGTGGCGTGCCTGCTGTTTTAGTGCCTGAGCATCGCGGTCAATCGAATAAATTTGGGCTTCGCTGCCAAGTAACTCGGCTAATGCCAGCGTAAACGCGCCTGTGCCTGACCCCATATCCGCCCAAACGCCGCCTGCTAAGGGGATACCGTCGCGCAATAATTGAACATGGTCTTGATGATTCATGAATATTCTTTCACACCAGTGATTTTTCTTAGGAACACGACACATTCCAACAAATACATACTTTTCAGCCAACCTGAACACGCACCAAAAGAAAAACTGAAAGCTATATGCGCTATAGGCTTTAAGATATTTGATTCGTACTCACGCTTACCCCCGGATTATCTTGCAATTGCAATGCCGCTTCAACATTGCCCGTAAAAATGTTATCGTCAACGCTGCATTCCTGCACGCGACGAAAGCGTGCGCCAATGCGATTATCTTTAAATGTATTGCCGCGCAGATGAAACTGATGGCATTCAAAATCAGGCATGTTATCGCTGGTGTAGCCGGCAAAGCCAATGCGATTCGTCTCGAACAGATTATTTTCCAGCGTGATGTGATGCGCCACTTCGTAACCTTGCCAATCACGCAGCACGGCATCACCCACAGCGCCGCGTGTCCACAAGCGCACGCCTTCACCATTCAGCCGAATGGTATTGTTCCGCAAGACAAAATGATGCCCGTGTTCAATCGCAATGCCCACCCAACGATTGAACTCCACCTGATTTTCTTCTAGCACATTATCCCATGAATACCCCAACCACAAGCCATAATTGGAACGGCTGCAATCATTCCGGCGAAAAATATTGCCACGAGAAAAGGTCGATTCAATCGCGTTATTGGAACTCAAGCGACAGTCGTTATCTTCAAACAAATTATCATTGCAGGGGGTAATGCCGCCGGGATAATAATAGCCCGCAACAAAGATGCCATCGCCGCCGCATAAACAGCTATTGCGTAAAAACCGATTGCGCGATGAACTCATGACCAACACAATGCCCGCCGCATCCGCTTCCACGCGAATTGAACCATCTTCTGGGCGGCGAAAAACACGATTACAAAAATCCAGCCGATTATTCTGGATGAGGTTGTCATTGGAAGCCGACAGATAGATGCCCCAACTGCTGTTGAACGATGCATTGTTGTTTTCAACCGTTAGCCCGGAACAGCCATACAAGAGCAAACCGTTCATCTGATGCTGCAAATCGCAGTCGCGCACGCTGCTATTTTTTACATTATGGAGCAGGATGCCACCGCCATAGGTTTTTTCAATCGGATGCCACAGATAGAGAAATGTCTCAATATCTTGGATTTCTTGCGTGCCGCGCACCGTGATATTCTCCAAGGTGATGCCTTCGCAATCATCGAAGCGCAGCCCGTGATAAAACCCGGTCACAGCCAGCCCACGCACGGTCACTTGCCGCCGTCCATGGGCGTGCAGTCCTGTTCCGGTTTGGCTGTTGCTGATGATAAGCGTATCTGTGCCATCCAACGTAATATTATCAGCGGCAATCTGCACACCACTTGGCAGGTGATACACCCCCGGCGCAAACTGCGTATCTTGCGTAATCATCATGCCATCGGTAGGAATAATGCGAGCCGTCATAAACAACCTTGTAGAAAAATAGGAGGATATAATACCAATCTTGTGCCAGCGAAATGCTCACTAATCGCTGGCATTTTACCCCAAAATTTGGTATTGCTAACTCTCAACTGCGAAGGTGCAAAAGGCGTAAAGAAAATGTCACCACAGAGGCACAGAGCGCACTGAGGTTTCACAGAGAAAATGAGGCAATACAACCACGAACATTTTTAACCGCGAAGACGCAAAGGGTGCCAAAATATTTTCACTACAGAGACACAGAGCGCACAGAGGTTTCACAGAAAGAGATTTCACCGTCGAGTCCCTATGAATTAGAATCACACTCAGCAATGATAATTGGCAATTTGACCAATGGGGAAGTGATAACCGGTTTTTGACTCAGCACTTAGTCCTCAGCACTTAGAACTTTTTTCAGAGTAGCACATCCAACAGCTTATTTCGGCAAGCATCTTTAAAATAGAATTCCTGTCGTATATGCCACACTATACGACAGGAATACATATCACCAAAAACAGCATTATCTCGTCTTTTGTGCTAACGATGGCGTGATATATTCAGCAGCAAAGCAAAGGTTATTTCAGGTTGCAGATAATGCAACATGTCGTGGAATGCGATAATGCTAAAAATCGTCGCAAAATATTTTGACATGATAAGTGCGAAAGCTATCCAATGAAAAATAGCTACCGCATTTGAATGTAGTGTTACGCCAATACTCGTGCTTCATGCCGGGCAAACTGCTGATGCCACAAACTGAGCGTGAGCAAATTCCATAATGGATAGCTGTTATCCACGCGATTTTCAAAATGGTCGTGCAGCAGTTTATTCACCATTGCCGTGTCAAACCAACCAATATGCTGTAATTGTGTCGCTGATAATTGGTCAATCATAAAATCGCGCAAGCCCTGTTTCATCCACCGAGCATTCGGCACATTAAAACCGGCTTTCTTACGCTGCGTCGTAATCTGTGGTAATTTATCGCGCATGGCGGCTTTGACAATATATTTGCCATTGCGCCAATTTTTGAGTTTTAAACTGGGTGGCATTCGGGCGGCAAATTCTACGATACGATGGTCTAAAAATGGCACCCGCGCTTCCAAGCCGTGCGCCATCGTCATCCGGTCAACTTTCACCAGCATATCCGATGGCAAATACACGCGAGTATCCACATACGACAAACGATTTTGCGGCTTGCGGGCATTAGTGCGCTCAAAGGCGCGTTGATATAACTCGACAATATCGGCATCTACGCCGGGCATATGGGCAATGGGTTTTAACAACGCCGCCCGCATCTCTTTATTGAAGATGACGCGCCACACCGAATGAGCATCTTCAGACGAGTCGTATTGCCCGCCGTAGGCGAAGCGCCGCAATTTTTCGTTCATGCCAATTTTGGTATCACTGGCAGGTAATTTGGCAATGAGCGATGGTATCATTTGACGGCGCACCATGCCTGGCAACCAACGATAGACTTGATGCAGATAATACGCGGTATACGTGGGATAGCCCGCAAAAATTTCATCAGCGCCATCGCCGCTGTGAACCATCGTCACATGTTCACGCGCTAATTTGGCAACGGCATACACCGCCACCCCCGACGAATCTGCCGTGGGTTCTTCTGAATGCCACACCAAACGCGGAATCAGTTCAGCATCTTCAGCATCCACTATGCGTTCAAAGTGGTTCGCGCCGATATGCGTCGCCACAGTTCGGGCATAGTCTAATTCGCTGAAGGTGTCTTCGTTAAAGCCGACTGAAAATGTTTTTACAGGTTGGTCTAAATGTTGTGCCATCCAATAGGCGGTGGTACTGCTATCCAAGCCACCGCTGAGGAACGCCCCAAACGGCACATCCCCCATCAAGCGGATTCGCACCGAGTCTTTCATCAACGCCGTAAATTCTTCGATGTAGTCTTGTTCAGAGCGATATTGAGTTTCTTCAAACTGCATTTCCCAATAATGGGTAAACCGCATTCGTCCGTCGCGCTCAACGACAAGATGCTGACCCGGCATTAACTGGCGCACGGCTTTAAACAACGTGTGCGGCGCTGGCACATAATTCGATGCCAGATAATACGCTAGTGCTTCATAATCAATGCTGCGGTCTTCAAAATCAGGATGTGCCAAAATCGCTTTGATTTCTGAGCCAAAATAAACAGCATGGTCTGTTCGCGCAAAAAAGAGGGGTTTTTCGCCAAGGCGGTCACGAGCCAACCATAATCGCTGCTGCGGTGCATCCCACAGCGCAAAGGCGAACATGCCATTAAATTTTTGCAGGCAATCTGTCCCCCATTCTCGGTATGCTGTTACCAAGACTTCAGTATCAGTACCCGACCGGAACGTATACCCTTTTGCCTCTAATTCGTGGCGCACTTCCAGAAAATTATACAGTTCGCCATTATAGGTAATCCAAATATCGCCCTGCTTATCCGTCATCGGCTGGATGCCTGCTTCGGAGAGGTCAATGATTGCCAAACGCCGATGCCCTAACCCACAGCGCCCCAACAGCTTGACGCCTGATGCATCGGGACCGCGATGAGCAATGACATCCGTCATGCAGCGCACCGCCTCGGCAGATGCTGCCCGTTCATCTAATTGTAAACAGCCTGCAATGCCGCACATAAGCCCTATCCTGAGTAGTTATACCAAGCCAATTGAATTATTTAACCACATTGCCAGCGATGGTTATAGAGCTAAGATGAACCATTCAGAGGATAAATGATTTAAAAATAGCGTTCACAACACATCGGCGGGATGAATGATTTCGCCAGCGATGGCGGCGGCGGCGACCACATAGGGATTTGCCAGATAGACAAAGGCATCGGTTGTTCCCATACGCCCTTTAAAATTGCGACTGCCGGTGCTGATAGTGGCTTCTTGTGGCGCGGGAACGCCCATATGATTGCCCATACAAGGACCACAACCCGGTGTGGTAATCGTTGCTCCGGCTTCTAATAAAGTCAACAAAACGCCGGTGCGCGTGGCTTCTTTCAGCACTTCGGCGCTGGCAGGAATAATGACCAAGCGAATGCGCGTCTTTTTGCCCGCTAACACTTGTGCCGCTGCTGCCAAATCTTCATAGCGCCCGCCCGTGCAAGTGCCAATGAATGCCTGTTGAATCGGCTGCCCGGCGGCTTCGGATAGCGATACCACCTGATCGGGTTGATGTGGCAGCGCAATTTGTGGTTGTAAGTCAGCCACATTTAGCGTGTACTCTTCATTATATAGCGCATCTTTATCCGGGAAAATCGGCATATAATCGCGCTGGCGTTTGGCGTCTAAAAATGCGAACACTTGCTCATCGGGCGGGAAATAAGCATTCATCGCACCAAACTCTGCCATCATATTCGGAATAACGGGGCGTTCATCTATGGAGAGCGTGGCAAGCGTATCGCCAAAAAATTCAACCGAGCGATACTGCCCGCCGGAAACGGTTAAATCTTTCAGCAGCCGCAGCGCAATATCTTTCGCTGTCACGCCGGGAGTCAACTTGCCATTGAGCGTCACGCGCAGCGCCTGCGGCACACTTAGCCAGAGTTCGCCCGTTGCCCACAGCGCCGCCATCTCTGTCCGCCCGACCCCCATGCCAAACGCGCCCAACCAGCCGAAATGCGTGGAATGGCTATCTGAGCCGAAGATGGTTTCGCCGGGCAAAACGAGAGCTTCTTCGCTGATGACCTGATGACAAATACCGCGCCCGACTTCAAAAAAATGCCGTATCCCCTGCTCTTTCACCCACTGCCGAATTTCAGCATGGTTTTGAGCATGAAGCGTCGTGGGCGCTGGCACCGCATGGTCTAGCGTGATGACGACTTTTTGCGGATGGGCAAGGCGGGGTGCGCCCGTTTGCTGGAAAATTTTGATAATCGCCGCCGAATTATCATGGCTAAAGATAACATCCGGCGTGATGTCCAGAATATCACCAGCACGCGCCGAGGCAACACCCGCCGCACGCGCTAAGACTTTTTCTACGAAGGTATAGCCGGGCATAAAGAATTCCTAATCACAAAAGGTCATCATTTGGCACTGGGTCGAGGCATGCCTCGACCCTACAGAACCCCAATTTTTGAAACAGATTCTACACTTCATTTTCGGACGAGTTTTCAAACACCACTTTGCGATAAATGTCTTGTAGGCGCAGCGTACAGCCCACCGATGCCAACACCAACACAGCCTCTGGCGCCGACAAATCACGCAAGACCCAAGAATTATCGTCTTGGCGTGTGAAATGCTCCACTAGCATTTGCGTTTGTGAAATTAACACATAATCACGCAACGATGGCAGCAACCGATACTGCTGGAATTTCTCACCCCGGTCAAACATTTCAGTCGAAGGTGATAAAATTTCAAAAATCACCGTGGGATTGAGCAAGGCATCCTTCTTGTTATCTTTGTATTGAGGTTCACCGCAAAAGACCATCGCATCGGGGAAAAAATAGGTTCTATCCGTCACTTGAACGTGCATATTACTTTGAAAAACGCGGCAAGGACGCTCTAACAATTGACCATAAAGCAAATAACCTAAGACGGTTTCAATCTCATTATGCGTTTCTGATGCGCCTGCCATCGCATACACATCACCATCAAGCATCTCATGGCGTTCTTGGGCAGTGCGCTCAAACGCTAAATAGTCTTCTGCCGTCCATTTTTTAGGTTTGGGGAGTGCCATATGATATTTTGATTTTCGTCTAATGAGCGTCTATCACGATTGTAGCAGGAATTTGGCGTTTTTTGGCGCTTTGGCGGTTGATGCCTCTTTAAATTCTTGGCTTGGCTTTACTTCTGTGGTGAACCCATCGCATAACAAAATTCAAATTTGCTTTTTCAAAAGTGACACGTTATAGTAGACGGATGGCATTAAGTGAAATGGGCGCACTCTTTTAAAAAGTGCGCCCAAACCACAACATTGTTTTTCGACAAGGCAAATGTTGTGGGCGATTCTAACTGACAGGCACGAGTCTGTACAGGTTATGGCAGATTTTCATCGCGTTCAGCGGTGTGAAGTCGGTGTTTTATTGTCTATTTTTTCAAGGAGGTGTGTATGCGGCATCGGGTGTATTTTCTGCTCGGCATATTGACGGGCGCAATTGGGGTGTATCTGTTGGTGCAACAATCATTGGCAGAAGTGGCACGCAGCCGCCGCAGCGATGCCGCCGCCAAAGAAATTTTTGATAGTTACGCTGAACAACGCGCAGCACGAGAAGCACGGCTCACCCCACAGCAGAAAATTCGGCGTGAGGTGATGAAACAAGAATTACGAATGGAGGCACTCGAAGAATTGGACGAATGGAAACGCACGAAAAAAGACAAAGAAGACGAGGAGAAAAAGAACAATGCGAAGGACTGATATTGATACCGCTATCAAGAAAATCATCAAATGGCTTGAAACAAACCAGTTGAATGCTGACCAGCGTGAAAAATTGGAAGATATTCTGGATGATCTAACCACAGGTAAAATGGAGTACGAAGATTTGCTGCTGGACGCGGAACTGCGCGGCATCCGCAATCCAGCATTTCCGGGGGATTTAATTGGGTGGTTGGATGATGATTTTGGCTTGGATGTCTACGGCATTGAAGACGATGATGAGGACAATGACCTAGACGACGAGTAATTTTTAGGGGAACAACCCGCACTCCCATAACTTTTCCGAGAGATGAAGTGCGGATTTTCCAACGGAGTCGGTCAACCTAAAAGGCTGACTCCGACCAACCACAAAAAATCATACCTGAAGATTGGTCTTGTGGTGATGCTGATTTGCCCGCTGGCGTTACATCCCGTCGTCAGCGGCAAATTCTGCCAAGATATCTTGTACCACTGTGTCTAAATCGAGTGCTTCACCCTGTTCAATGGTGATGTTGTAAGCCTCGATGCCGAGTTCGTTTTTTAAGGATTGTTGGAAATCCGAGAGTGCTTTCCAGTGGCTAAACCATGCCATTGCACCATGCTTTAAGGTGAAACCCAACAAAGCCACCGCACGTTGCTTCTGACCTTTACTTGCCAACAACATGCTAATAGCTGGCATAATGGATAGAAAATTGAACTTATGTTCCCAAATTAATCTCCAGAACCGTATTAGCGATCTCTCTAGTTCTGAAATATCATTTGTTGAAGCATAATAAATCACATAGCTGGTCAGTCCATTCACAAGGTAACCATGCTGACTCGATAATTTTTCCTCGCTGGGCAGCGTTGATTGAATCAACTGCCATGACCGCTGAAGCTCTTCCCCGCGCAGACAAAGGATTTGCGCCATGATCAACCGCGATAGGATGATGGGTAAGTCGTAGTTGACCTGGGTTGCCAGTGCAAGGCTCTCTTCGAGATACTCCCAGCTCTGATCTAACAAGCCCATATACATTGAAAAGATGCCCATCATGGTTTTTGCCATCGCCATCCCAAAGCGGTTATGAATGAGTTGCCCCGCGTTGTAGGCTTCTTCAAGTAGTTGAAAGCCCTTTTGCGGGTTTTTTTCCCTGATTAATACAAAGTAACCGGGAGCAGCCTCGGTAAAACCCATCAGATCACCAATTTCCTGTCGCATGGCGAGACTTTGTTCAGAAAATGGGAGGCGTGCGTCATTGTCTCCTAGCAGGCTGTAACACCAACCAATATCATCCAGCAGCCGTGCGATGTAAAATTTATCGTTCAATTCACGATAACAACGAAGAC
>JALHOR010000155.1 GCA_022842885.1 Anaerolineae bacterium | reverse complement strand
GCAATTAAGTTACTTTCGTATTGGGTGGGATTGGTTAATTTCAGAATTTAGCCAAGGACGACCTTGGCCTCTTATCTCCACTCTTTATTCATGAAAAACGTTGGTTGATAAGGTTGGCTTTTAGCCATTAGCGTTTAGAGCCGATTGTGAATTATCATTTTAGGAAGTTAGGCTACTTATCAGATAAATCCATCAACCAGCCAGTAGTCTGCCACAAAAGTTTCTTAGGATAAATAAAAAAAGAAATCACGTTTACACGCGATGTGAAATATTGTTTGCGTAGTGGAGGGTTTCTAAACCCTCCACTACAATGTGAAATTCAGAAACTTATCGGATGCAGCATTTAGTCCTCAGCACTTATGCTAATACATCATATAACGTGTCCCATCCAGCAGGCTTTGCCCGATGATAAAGAAACGGTCATCATCGGCAGGTTCTAACAGCCATGTCACTTGATGCTGGGTGCCGCCTTTGTCCACAAGATGCGCTTCGCCAATGATGAAATAATCATGCTGATGCCCAGTTTGCGTTTCCTGAAGCGTGATACGGTCAAACAAGGTTAAACTGAGTACCTGCGTCGGATGGTGAACGGTATCGGTTTGCAATTGGCGTACCATCCCAATGGGGTTGCTGCGCCGCCGCAATTCGTATTGGGCGATATTGACAGCATCTTCCAGTACCGTCACGAAGGGCAACTCCAAGCGCCACTGCCGATAGCCATAATAGGTTTCGCTGGACACATCACGTTCTTCTAGGATGAGCCTATCCCCGCCGATTAAGGGCGTGCCAAAAACCGCTAGAGAGCGCAAATAAATCGGGCTATCGCTCATGTTGCGGACTTCAATGGTGGCAGAACTCGCGCCGGCAATGACGACGCTTACACTCAAAAAAGTCTGCATGTCCGTTCCAAAACCTGCCGGGGTCGTGTTGGCGTTGTAGTTAATATTATTAATCAGCAGCGCCCCTACCGGATTATCATTCGCATCGCTATAACGGGCAATGAAGCGTTTGACGATGCCCGGATTCAACAACTGCGGCTCTGCCAATGACCATAAAATCGTATTGGGCGTGCCAAGCGTGCGCGGCATCATCGCCACCTGAATATTGTTGACGACCGCTGCGCCGTACTCATAAACCATGCCTGCCATATCATCAGCAAATGTGGCTTTGACCGTGACATCTTTCAGCGTATGATGCCGATTGTAAAACACCGCATCGCCGCTGCGATTCACAAAAAAGCGCCCACGCTCACTCTGTGCCAACTGCCCAATCGCGGCATCGGCAGGCACGCCTTCGCCCCAAATATCGCCCATATAAGCAAAGGTGGATTTACCTGTTTCCAAGCTGGCAGTCCAGTAATCCCCGAACAATTTTCTGCCGAGCATGTTTTTTCCGGTTTCGCCCACAATCAGGTAATCATCCAAAACGGCATAGCGCAATTTGACGCGCTGCAAAATTTGGTTGATGACTTCATCCGCGCGAACCGTCGTCAGGATAGGCAAGCGAACCTGATTTTCCGGCAACCAAGCCTCCGCGCCATACGCATGAATCAAGGCGGTGCGTGCGCCGTGCGTTCCCGGCGTTGGCTCCACTTTGTGGATGAAGCCCATGAAATGGGTGCGCGTGGTGTTGCCATCGTTACTCTGGATTCGCAAGCGTTTTCCGGGCAGCAGCGGCGTTACCTCCGGTGAATAGGTGCGATTCACATTTCGCACCGTAATTTCGGCGGCAATCGGGGTTGCCATGCTGTCATACGCCTGATTCATACCCAAGCGCCAATGCAGCGCCAGCACATCGTGGGTGATGTCTTCGTTGACATCGCTAAAATCGCCATCATCGTTTTTATCAATGGCGATGGTATAGGTTATTACCATAGCGTTTTCTTCCTTTCGGTAGTGGGTTTTTAGCTTTTAGCTACTGTGAATATAGTGCTGAGTCAAAAACGGGATATTACATGCCGATTGGTCTTGCCAATTTTCATACTTGGGTGTGCTGGCATTTCTGAGAAACGCAGTAAATCCATGAAAATTTTGGAATGAACCGCCAAAACACAAAGAGCGCCAAGATGATTTTTCATATTCAATTTGGCGTTTTTGGCGGCTGATTTATTTTAGATTCTTTATATCGATTTACTTCTGCGATGAACCAATACTCAGCACTTAGTACTCAGCACTTAGCACTTGCTCTATAATTCCATCACCCATGTATGCCGGAAAGCGCAACCGTAGTATTCTGTGCTGCCCACCGGAAACACCCCCGGCTCTACCCGCACGGCGGTTGGCTCAAGCAGCGTTCCACCAAGAGTCACATTCGCACCGAGTGCCACAAAATAGGCATCAATAAAATTGACCAGCGTCGGCAGATGAGCGCGTAACCCTTTGCCCTGTCCAATGGGCGCAACCAACAGCAAATGCGTCACGGTATAGGTGATGGTGCGTTTGCCACTGCTGAACGCTACCGATTGAAAACCGCGCCCTTTTTCCAACGCGAGGCGGTCTTCCTGAATATCTATGGGCAGCACCAACAGCGCCGGTAACTGCGCCCGCGCCGGATTATCTGGCACAGCATCAATATCATAATTGTGTGCCACCCCACTCACACTGAGTTGACTAAGCGTGGTAAGCGCATTGCGAAATGTGGACATCGTATTTCCTCCTGAATTGGATTTGAGAATTGGATAGGTGGCGAAATTGCAAAATTGGAACTTTTTGCATCTATCCGTAAATTTTTGTTGCAGGGGCGAGGCATGCCTCGCCCCTACAGAACATTTTGTTTTTTGGATAGTTTCCTAGAACACCACATGAATAAGAAATGAGAACGAATTGACTTCACACTCAAAGACTAATATCATTAGTTTTAATGACTAACGACGATAGTTTTGAGGGAAATCCCGATGTTGACACCCAAAATGCTGTTACAAATCGAAGGTGTGGCGTTGTTGATAGGCGCAATAGCGATGTATGCGTTTTTAGGCGGCAATGGCTGGCTGTTTTTGCTGCTGCTGCTCGTGCCAGATGTAGCAATGGTGGGATATATGGTCAACCCGAAAATGGGCAGTCAACTTTACAACCTTGTGCATACCTACACGCTGCCACTGGCATTGGGGCTATTGGCATTTTGGGCAGGGCAAACGCCGCTGGTTTTGGGGGCGCTCATTTGGTTGGCGCACATTGGCATGGATAGAATGATTGGTTACGGGCTAAAATATCCCACAGCCTTTAAAGACACTCATTTACAGCGTGCCTAGCCCATGCCTTATCCCGCCCAAATTGACCGCGACACCCTCATCGAAACTGCCCGCCAATTGGTGGAGCAGCATGGTATTGAACAAGTGTCGCTGCGCTTAGTCGCTGAAACATTGGGGATTAAAGCCCCGTCGTTGTATCATCATGTGAGCAGCAAAAATGACTTGTTGCGTGCCGTAAATGAGGTGACGCAAAAACGCCTTTTTGCGATGCTATACACGGCGATGCATGACGGAGATGGTGCAACTGCCCGTTTATTGGCGGTGTGCCATGCCTATCGCGCCTTTGCCCATCAAAATCCGGTCACATATACGCTGGTATATACCCCGCAGCTAGACCTACATCCACCAGCGGCAGAACAGGAAAAAGCGGTTTTGCCGTTACAAGCACTCATGGCAGAACTCGCTGGCGAAGCCAATTCCCTCACGGCATTGCGCGGATTATTGGCGCTGCTGCATGGCTGGGTCACGCTGGAACTTGCCGGGCAGTTCCGGCGCGGCGGTGATTTGGACGTGGCATTCGCCGAGGCGATTCGGGCGTATGTAGCGGGGATAACTTTAGTCCTTAGTCCCTAGTAAAAAGCTATCAGCGGTCAGCATTCAGCTTAGAACTTCCCTTGAAAATAGTTCCGAGTGCTGTGGACTAAGTGCTGAGTCAAAAACCAAATGTCGCTAAGCAGTCAGTTAAATTGTCAATTTTCATCGCTACGTATGAAGACAATTCATAACGACTCAGTGGTTCAAAATTGCGCCATTGCCTTCATTACTACGAACTGCGGACTAGGGACTGTGAACTAGGGACTTATGCTTTTTGAACCCACCCCTGCGGCGTAAACGGCATGTTGACCTGCTCGCAGATGATCCGCCAGCGTTCTTGCATTTCCGGCAGATAGAGATATGGCAAAAAGCCCATTCGCAAATAGGTTTTCAGCGCCGCCGGACGCCAATCTTCGCTATACAAATGAATCTGCGAATACCCGGCGGCAATTAAACGAGCCACCACCGCAGACGAGACAATTCTGCCTAACCCTTTGCCCGTGTGCAACGGATTTGCCGCTACCCAACCCAATTCACCACCCTGTGGATGAAAATCCGTCGGGTCATGCAGCCCCATTGCCGTCGCTACAATCTCGCTGCTGGCATCGTCTATAATGAAGAACCAACTTTCCGGCACGATGCGCGGCAGCCACGGGCGCAGCCGATCATCGTCCCAGACACCAAAGCCGGCTTGGGTCATCACCGTGAAAAAGCCCATTTCATCACCCGTTTGATAGGTACGCAGCGCATAGCCCTCTGGCAGCGATACATCCAATGGCATTTTCAGCCGATGCTCAGGAAAAATCATGCAGAGTTGGTGATATGGTGTGTGAGCAGTCATCGGATAATCGTCGCTTTCTTTATTTGAAGTGCCAGTTAGTGCTGAGTTCTTAGTCCCTAGTCGCTAGTACCTAGTTCAAAAGCTGAAGTGCTGAACGCAGCTTTGTTGCAAACATCGAAATTGATGGTGTTTTACCAGACAAAAAGCGTTTTTGAATCAGTCTCTTTAGCAGACTTGGCTGTTTGGCAGCCGGAAACTTTAGTTTCTGGCGGTATAACTGAGTAGCCAACAGCCAAACTTTACACCCGCATCCGGCGCAGGCGATACAACATGTTTGATAACGCGCTGGGCATATTTTGCCCCAATTCATTATCCGGTTCACGATACAACCACGCCGCCAACCGCAGGCACACCAACGCAGCATCGTGCGGCGGTTGATAAATGCTGATGGCAACATTTTGGGCATGACTCGCCGCAGTTGTGCCATTTGCACCGCGCAGCACCGTTAGCACATTGGTGGTTGTATTCACCGCCAGCACGCGCAGATACTCATTCTCAATCTTGAGCAATTGCCCCACTTGGAAGCGCGGCGTCTCATTTTCGCCATCCGCGCCGTCAGCATCCGTCACCGTCAGCGATAACGCCGCTGAACTCAACGGATTATTTTGCACCGTGTCGCCGCTGCTGCGCCAAGCATTGTGCCAATCATCATGATAGCCCCAGATGCCCATGACATCAATCGCGTTCAAAGGCGTCGTTTCGTATACGAAGACTGCGCCATTAATTAAGCGCAGTTCGCCTGCCAGCATGACCACATCGGTCAATGAAATACTGCTGTTATCACCATTGATAAGTCCCGTCAGCGATAACAAATCTTCCTGCAACAGCAACCCGGCAGAATCATACAGATTAAAACTGTGAGCGATGGTCGCTTGGCGCGGCGTAAAGCGGCGCTGCGTCCCCCGTTCCAGCAAAGCCGTCGCCGCTTCCAACAAGGTCAATAAGCGGCTGTCTTCACTGGTATCCGTCGCGGCAAACCCCAAATGTTGGCGCAGCCGATGAAGCGTGACAAATGTATTCATAATCGAACTTTCCTCCTGTGGGGAAAATAAAAAAGAGGCACATTTGCCTCTGTACGAACTTGGATAAAAAATCATTTTATTGAGATTTTTATGTTTATTTTTTGAATCTTAATGGTTTGATTATCGTTTGTCGCCTATACTGATAGAAACAAGAATTAAGGAATATAACGATGTCTCTAAAACCGACGACGCCAACGCTCACCCCCATTTGCGAATATCGGATGACCAGCACTGTTCATGAGATGATTTTTCATGTGGCGACAACTCGCGCCGTAGATGTATTTTTGATGTATCTGGATAGCGCATTGGAACGCCATGATATGTATTCACCACTGCCCTTGCTCATTACCTTGCCAGAAGAAGATATGCCCCCCGTGCTGCCGTTTATGGCACAACTCCAAGCATGGGAACAAAGCCATCATACACTGCCCAAAATAACCGCCGCCGTGTTATACAGTGACCATATGCTGCCGGCGCTCATTGCCACCACAAGCAATATGTTGTTCCGGCGGCGTCCGGGGGATGTGTGCCGCACTTTTCCGGTGTGGCAGCAGGAGCAAGCACTGCGTTGGTTGTATCAGCAAACGCTGATGCACATGCGTTAAAGAGTCGCAACTGGTGTAATGCCAGTTTTCCGCTAGAATGTCGTGGAATGTAAACCCAGACGACAAATAAGGACGTTATCATGCATTTTCGGAAGTGGTTTAGCCTTCTGCTCGTGTTGGCGGTGTTGAGTACCGCGGCGCTGGCACAAGATGCGGTATCTGGCACACCAGCAGAAATTTGTGCTGCGGCGGCACCAAGCGAAACGCCCGCCGTGCGCCAGTTTGCTGCCGCCGAACAAGTGTTAGAAGCAGATATAGATTATCGGGCGATTTTCTGTACGAGCGCCGGCGCGGTTTATGTGGATTTATACGAGAAGCTCGCCCCCATCACCGTCAACAATTTTGTATTTTTGGCGCAGCAGGGCTACTATAACAACAGCGTTTTTCACCGCGTGATTCCCGATTTTATGGCGCAAGCTGGCGACCCTGTTGGCGACCCGGCAGGAACAGGTGGACCCGGCTACCAATTTGAAGATGAATTTGTAGGCTTCTTGACGTTTGACCGCCCCGGCTTGTTGGCAATGGCGAATGCAGGTCCCGGCACCAATGGTAGCCAATTCTTTCTGACGACTGCTGTCACCGATTGGCTCAATTATCGCCATACCATTTTTGGCGATGTGCTAGAAGGTTATGATAACGTCTTGGCGATTGAAATCCGCGACCCACAAACTGCCACCACCCCCGGCACCTCGCTGGATACGGTTGTGATTGTGACCGACCCTGCCAGCGTAGAAACCACCTTCACGGAAGAAACTACGGCGGCGACTGCCGAAGAAGTTTTGGCAGCAATTAGCGTTTTAACCGCCACTGAATCGCTGCCTGCGGATTTGATTGCTCCCGAAGACTCCAATGGTATTGTCACCACTGAAGAACTCACTGCCCAATTGCCGGAAGAATTACAAGAACTTGGCGCAGAATATTTAGCCGATTATAGTCATCAATTCCGTGTCAACACTGCTGTGATTAACGAATCGTGCAATCCGCAGTATGGATTTACCGCGTTGGGTTACAGCGTAGATGCGTTTGCAACTGCCGAAGATGCGACCGCCGCTATCGCCGATGACCGCCTTGATGAAATTATGGCGTCACAAGGCTTAACACCCGCTGAAACCACGCAAGGCGCACGTTTCTACACCCAAACCACCACCGATTGCTCAGAGGCACCCGGCACGGTTGGGCGCTTAATCGTGCAGCGTGGGCGTTACATGGTCATTGTCACGGGCATTTTCTCTGATACCGTTTTCCAGCAAGTGACGCTGGATGAACTGCTGGCAACGCAGACAATTTATTTGTTTGAGCAGTTTATGGCAAGCATCTATCGCAGCGAAATTCGGTAAAGCTCATATGGGCATAGTACTACCCATGCCCATTTTCTCTCGCAATATTTATTTTCCGTAACTACTCAGCCCTCATCCCCCTACCCCTTCTCCCAAAAGAGAAGGGGTGTCAAAACGAGTAGCGTGTGAAGTCCCTCTCCTATGGGAGAGGGATTTAGGGTGAGGGCGAAAGATAATGTGAGTAGTTAAATTTTTAATAGCTTAAATCTTCGCTATACCCTCAATGGAGCCATCAACGATGCCTATCTTTTATGTGAACGGTGCTTTTGTAGACGCTGCCCAAGCCACTCTACCTGTCAGCGATTTGTCTATTTTGCGCGGGTATGGCGCGTTTGATTATCTGCGGACATATAATGGTGTACCGTTTCGCTTGCATCTTAATTTAGAGCGTTTGCGCCGTTCCTGCGACCTCATTGGTTTAGACTATCCGTGGTCAGATAATGAATTACATGACCTCATCATGGAGACATTGGCGCACAATGGCGGCGGCGAATTTAACATTCGTATCGTCATCACCGGTGGCAGCAGCCCAGATAATATCACGCCGCAAAACATGCCGTCGCTGCTCATTATGGTGACGCCCCTCAAACTTAATCCCGCTGAGTGGTATTCGCAGGGTGCAAAAGTGGCGACGGTGCAGATGGAACGCTTCATCCCCGGCGCAAAAACCATCAATTATATTCCGGCGATTTTGGCACAACGTGAAGCTAAGGCGCAGGGCGGCATAGAGGCGCTGTACGTAGATAATCAAGGCAATGTGCGCGAAGGCACAACCACGAATCTGTTTATTTTTCAGAATGGCACGCTCATCACGCCGGAAGAAGATTTGCTGCCCGGCATCACCCGTCGCGTTGTGCTGGAACTGGCTGACGATGTTTATCCGGTGGTGGTTCGCCCGATTGCGCTGAACGAACTCTATCAAGCGGATGAAGCCTTCATTACGGCTTCCAACAAGCTCATCGTGCCGATTGTGCAGGTCAATGACCGCAGCATCAGCACGGGCAGCGTCGGCAAGCATACGCGCCACCTGATGACTTTGTTCAAAGAATTGACTGACCGCGAGACGCAGCGCGAGACGGTTGTGCTACAATAGAGTTACGCTAAAATCCGATTTTGCAGGGACATGGCATCCCGCCCTAAAGCAAATGGCATTTGCCAGAGGTCAACTATGATTGCCCCGGCTATCTTTACTCCCACCATGACCGCCGATGAATTTATGGCGTTTGTTATGCTGCCCGAAAATGCCCATAAACATTTTGAACTGATTGAAGGAGTCCCAGTCGAGATGACTTCCTCTAGCCAGAAAAATACCGTGATTGCCATGCGAATCGGTTATTTTTTTAATGTATGGGTCATCCCGAATGATTTGGGCTATGTCAGCGGTGCAGATGGTGGGTATCGGTTGAATGATAACAATGTCTATCAGCCCGATGTGGCATTTATCTCCAAAACCCGCCACGCTGAATTATCTGGTGTCGAATTTCCTATTGCGCCGGATATTGCGGTTGAAATTATTTCCCCCAGCGAAGACTCGCTCGAAGTCTTACGAAAAGCCGGACGCTACATCACCACCGGAACACAATTGGTCTGGTTGGTCTATGAAAAAGAAAAGACCATTTTTGTGTGCCAACCGGGTGGCAGTAGCAATCTGGACATCAAAGAATATGGTATCCAAGATACGCTAACGGGCGGAGCAGTATTGCCCGGTTTTACGCTGGCGGTACGCGATATTTTTCCTTAAGAAATTTGCCTCCAGCATTTTTGAACATCCCCTCCACCTGCCGCGTATATAGAGATATACCGGGTCTATACAGGCAGTCAGCAGCAGCATGAGCCAAGACATCGAATCACAACTGCTTTTAGCAGCACAGGCAGGCGATATGGATGCCTGCGAGATATTGCTGCTGCGGCTAGACCCGGACATTCGGCGTTTCGTGCGGCGGTTGATTAATCATGTCGAAACTGAAGATGACATTGTGCAGGAAGTGATGATTGCCTTTTACCAGAATTTGCAGCGCATTAATCCGGTAGACACGCTGCGCCCGTATATCTTTCGCATTGCCCGCAACCGCTGTTATGACGAATTGCGCCGCAGCGGACGTGGCGAAAATATGTCGCTGGATGATGAACCGGTGGAACTGCACATCTCATTTACCGAAGCCCACAAGCAACCTGCCCCTGATGACATCACCCATTGGTTGCTATTGGGCATGGAAGTTCGTAATGCGCTTGACCACTTGCCAGAAGTCCAACGCCAAACGCTGCTGCTCTACAGCGAAGAAGGCATGTCGTACAGCGAAATTGCCGACATCATGGAAGTCAGCATCGGCACAGTCAAATCGCGCTTGTACTATGCCAAAAAGAATTTGCGCGGTTGCCTGCGCCCAGAAACATTGGATGTATTGGATGATGAGTTTGGAATGCCTGCCAATGCATCGCGTAAAAAACAGACACCCGACTTAACCATCGAGGCAGTAGGAGATTAGTTAAAAGGTAAAAGTACAAAGTTAAAAACTTATATTCAGATTGCGTGAAAAATGTGCATTTGTAGGGAGACGGCATGCCGTCTCCCTACAGACAATCACTCGTTTTGAACTTAAGCCAAGTTAAAAGCTGAGTGCTGATGGCTGAAAGCTAACAGCTAATCGCCAATCTCATTAACCAACGTTTTTGATAAAGAAAGAATAGAGAACTCAGAGACCAAATCGCTAAACTAAAGGTGTCATTGATAAATAGTTTAGGGTATGGT
>JALHOR010000154.1:903-10664 GCA_022842885.1 Anaerolineae bacterium | reverse complement strand
TTGTAGCAATTTTTGTTCTAAGGGTGCTTTTTGCCCGGCGCTCTCTTTGGCAGCAATACGCTCGCGCAAGGTAATGGCGGCGTTATGCAATTGGCGCAATTTGTCAGCAGCATCGGCGGGCATCCCGGCGGGTACTGGAATGTCTACAACCGGGGCGGGTGCTGGGGCAGGTGCCGGTTTATCTTTCTTGGGCTGTCCCCCGGCAGCATTGGCAGCCGGTGGAGCGCCGGCTTTTTTGCCGGGTGCCTTTGCTTCGGCTTTGGCAGCTTTGGCGGCGGCTTTTTGGGCAGCGAGTTTTTGTTGGCTTTTTTCTGCTTTTTGGATTTTGGTGGTGGTGACAGCCGTCGCAAAAATAGCGATAGTGCCGCTATCACGGTCAAGGGCGCATAAGCCTTCGACCATCAGTTGGTCATTGGCATTTTTGTCTAAAGACCGCTTGGCTGGCTCCCAATGTTTTAGCGCCATATAAATGATGAATGGCGTTGCTTCGGCGGGCGGCAGCGGCACTCCTCTTGGGATGGGCGCATCTTCACGCGGGGCAGAGGCAATCGTCGTGATGACAGTATTATCATAAATCACCACTTCACCCGGACGTCCTGTTACTGTAATTTTGATTTGGTCGCCAACACCGGGTTCAGCGTCTAACAAGGGCGCGATGTGCGCCATGCGGTCTACCCATTCCAATACCGCCCCTTTGCGCTGCATCCCAAAATTGGGGAATACCCGCTGGCGGATAGAAGGATCCATATCGCGTTTGATAATATAAAAGAAGATACCGCCGAGTGTGCGGCGTCTATCCTGCGTCTGCGTCAACATCCCGTCGCCCGCGTCAATCTGGATAGCCTCTTCTGCTTTTTGTTGCACCATCTCCAGCCCAACATAGCGAATCAACATTTCTATCTGCCGGATAGGTCCCGTTTCTTCCTCACCTAACCGAGCAGCAATCTCGCGGGCGATGGCGTAAGTATCTTCTTTGGGTGGCATCGTCATGATTCTGTTTCCTGCCTTACAACCGATTGAATAGACATGGCACGGGGTGTTATTGAACGGGCGCGTATAGCCCAATCATAACACAATTATCCATTTTCGCCAGTGAGCGTGTTGTCATGTTTGTACCGGATATTATTCGTTGCCGCTGACCGTTGCCGTCAGTTGCAGCGCATTTAAATCACTTTGTATCTCGCCTGTGATAATTTCTAGCGCATCGGCAGTAACTTTTAGGCGATTATACGATGTTTCCCAACGATTGGCTTGGAAGAACCCGAACAAGGTCAGCCCTAGCGCAATCCCCACCGCAATCGCCATGACCGAAACCAACACTTGCAACCGATTACGCGCCCGGCGCTCTTGTTCAATGCGTTGCAATTGGCGCATTTTTTCGCGGGTATCCTGCGTGCGTTTTTCCACCATGCTGGCAGCGATATAAGCCCGTTCTTCTTCCGTCAGCAGCACATCGGTTTGTGCCGCCCACGATGCCATTTGTTCGACCTGCGCCCCACTCATCAGGAAACTTTTGTCACGCCCGGCATCGCGCCATATTGCCGCTGAACCACTCAGGCGGCGCTGTGTGCGAATATCTTCGCGGCTGGCATTCAACCAACCCAACATGCGCTGCCAGCGCCGAATCAAAGCTTCATGGGCGATTTCCAACAAGGGTTCGCGGGTTTGTGGGTCGCGGTCAGTCGTCAGCAAGCGATACTTCACAAACAAATCGCGCACGGTCATAATTTCGGGGTTATCATCGGCAATCAGCATCAATTCCGACCATAACACGCGCCGCCGCGTATCCTGTTTGCCTTCGCCCAGTGTGACCAACCGCAAGAACAATTGCCGGACAGATGCCTGCGTTTTTTCGTCCAGCGTCATAAACAATTGTTCAGCACGATTCGCCAGCGCCCCCAAGACGCCGCCGCTATCCATATACCCTTCTAACGTCAACAAGATGCCCTTGCGCCGCGCAAAGACTTCGGTGAGGGCATATTGCAGCAGTGGCAATGCGCCCGGTTCGCCTTGTATGTCGGCAACAATCGCCGCCAATAAATCGGTTTCGACTTGTAATCCCACGCGCTCGGCAGGTGCCACAATCGCCCGTTCAATTTCTTCGGGGGTCATGGGCAGCACAAATTCTGTGCGCTGGCGAATCAATTCACCAAAGCCGGGGTACGCCAAGGGTTGGTCAAGAAAATCAGCGCGTAAGGTTACAATCACGCGCACGCGGCTTTCAGGATGAATCGCCGCATAACGAATCATGTTCAAAAATTGGGCGCGTTCTTTTTCGTCTGGCACCATCGTAAAGGCTTCTTCAAACTGGTCTATCATCAACACCAGTTGAGCGCCATACGGTAAAATTGAATTTGCCGCGACGAGCAAGCCTTCCGGTGCGCCGGAGGTCAGCATTTGACGAATGATGACTTCCCCGCTGCCTGCCATGCCCAACAACACACTTTCCAATTCACGCAGCGGGCGCGTATTCGGCACCATTTCCGCAATATACCAATTGATTGACCCCGGCAATTCACCGCGCCGGATTGCAGGTAATACCCCAGCTTTGACGACGCTGGATTTGCCCGACCCGCTGGGACCCACCACTGCCAAGAAACGCCCCATCGGGTGATTTTCATCAATGCGTTCCAGCAGCCGTTTCATCAATATTTCGCGCCCGAAGAAATCTGCCGCATCCGCTTCCTCGAATGCCCGCAACCCTTTATAGGGGTTCACAATCGCTTCGATTTGCAGCGTATCCAGAATATACTGGTCACTCAGCGGGATAGCATCGCCGGTGATAGCTTTGCGGAATTCTTTTGCCAACGTCAGTGTATCGGTGTAACGGTCTTCCGGTTTTTTGGCGGTGGCTTTGCGGATAACATTATCAATTTCTATCGGAATTTCGGGTTTATATTGCAAGATGGAGGGCATGTCTTCTTGCAAATGTGCCATAATCAACTGTGTCATCTGCGGCATGGCATACGGTTTTTGCCCGGCAACCATCTCAAATAACATCACGCCCAAACTATAAATATCCGTGCGCGAACTGACGGGATGCCCCATAATCTGTTCTGGTGAAATATAGGCGGGCGTGCCGGTCACCGTCTGGTCATCGTGTTCTTCATCGTCTTTATCGGCTTTTAGCACTTTGGCAATGCCAAAATCTGCCAAAAAGGCATTGCCGTCGCGGTCTAGCAAGATGTTGGCAGGTTTCAAATCGCGGTGAATCACGCCATTGCGATGCGCGACCATTAACGCCGCCGCCACCTGCTCCAAAATCATCGCCACCCGTTCCAGCCGCAAACCGTCTTTGTGCTTATCAATTTCGTCACGTAGGCTGTTGGGCAGCAACCTCATGACGAGATATGCCCCATCGGGGTCACGCCAATAATCAAATAAAGGCACAATATGAATATGTTCTAAGCGGGCGACAAGCTGCGCCTCCGCTTCAAAACTACGAATAAATTCTGGACGGCTGGCAAATTGGGGCAAAATAATTTTGATTGCCACTTCGCGCCCAATAATGAGTTGTTCAGCCCGGTATACTGCGCCGAAAGCCCCTGCCCCAACTTCTTCTAAGAGCCGATAGCCCCGTACTTCTTTCCCGACGACATCGCTCATGGTGATGTTTGCCTATGAATGCCTTTGTTATATGTGGTAATGATAAGCTGAATACCGAATTTTCACAACGTTTTGGTAAGGCGATTTCCCTCTTATATGAGTGTACCCCCAATAAAGGTTAAATATTGTATAAGTTCTCGGTAGAAAGTAGCATTTTTTCTAACTTTGCGTAATAATTGGACAGGTTTGAGAACTGCTGCGCGGATGCCTCCGGGGGAGAAGCCACTCATGGAAGATTTTACAGGCAAAATTGTCAAGGCATATGCGGTTAAAGAACGCCTCGGCGCGGGTGGTTTTGGTGCGGTTTACCGGGCAATTCAACAAGGTATTGAACGTGAAGTGGCAATCAAAATAATTTTGCCAGAACACGCCAATCGCCCTGAATTTGTGCGCCGTTTCGAGACGGAAGCACAACTTGTTGCCCGCTTGGAACACCCCCATATTGTTCCTTTATATGATTATTGGCGCGACCCCGATGGCGCGTATCTTGTCATGCGTTATTTGCGCGGCGGCTCAATGCGCGATTCGCTGTCGCTGCAAGAACAATGGACTGTCGGGCGCGTGACGGCCATGCTGGCACAGATTAGCTCGGCGCTGGCATTTGCCCATAATAGCGGCGTCATACATCGTGACCTCAAATCCGATAACATTATCATGGATGAAGCGGGCAACAGCTATTTGACAGATTTTGGGATTGCCAAAGATTTGGGCGGCAATGCCAACCTAACCAAAGATGCCATTTTAGGTACGCCTGCCTATTTATCGCCGGAGCAGATACGTGGCTTGCCCGCTTCGTCTTCGAGTGATGTTTATGCGTTGGGGATTGTGGTGTATGAAGCGTTGGCGGGGATTGTGCCATTTTATGATGAAACCCCGGCGACAGTTTTATTCAGACAATTGACTGAACCGCTGCCACATGTCACGAATGCTCGCCCGGATTTGCCCGATGCGGTGAACGCTGTGTTGATGCGGGCAACGGCAAAAGAACCTGAAGAACGTTATGCCACAGTCCAAGAATTTGCCCGCGAATTTCAGCGGGCAGTGCAAAATATTTTGCACGCCGATGAGATGCCGGCAGCCACAACGCAAGACCTCATCATCTTTCGGACGGATAGCCAACTGCTGACCGCCAAAAATCCGTATAAAGGTTTACGGGCGTTTCAACAAGCAGATGCCGCTGATTTTTACGGGCGCAATCTGTTGATTGAACGTTTGCTGGCACGGCTGAAAGAACCCACCGATAATCATGATTTTCTGGCGGTGGTGGGTCCTAGCGGGTCAGGCAAATCTAGCGTTGTCAAAGCCGGGTTACTGCCCGCCATTCGCCAAGGCATGTTGGATGATACCCACGAATGGTATATCACCGAAATTGTCCCCGGCACGCACCCACTGGAAGAAGTGGAAGCGGCGCTCTTGGGCTTGGCGACCAGCGATGTGCCGAACCTAATGCAGCAATTACGCGATGATACTCGTGGGTTTATTCGCGCTGCCAAACGTATTTTGCCCGATGAAAATGCGCGTTTGGTGCTGGTGATAGACCAATTTGAAGAAGTGTTTACGCTGCTGGATAGCGAAGAAGAACGCCAGCACTTTTTGGATATGGTCTTGGCGGCGGTCAATGACCCACGCAGCCGGATTTATGTCATTATCACCCTTCGCGCTGATTTTTATGATCGTCCTTTGCTCTATAGTGGCTTTGGCGATTTGATACGCCGCCGGACAGAATTGGTTTTGCCCCTCTCGCCAGAGGAACTTGAAGCCGCGATTGTCGCCCCCGCCACCCGCGTCGGCGTGAAGATGGAACCAGCGTTGGTAGCAGCAATTCTCAAAGATGTGAATCAACAACCCGGTGCTTTGCCCTTGCTGCAATATGCCCTCACGGAATTGTTTGAACGGCGCGAAGGGCGCTTGATGACCATCGCGGCGTATCATGAAATTGGGGGTACATCGGGGGCGCTGGCGCGGCGTGCCGACGAAGTATATAGCAATTTTGATACCGCAACTCAAGAGACGGTGCGCCAATTGTTCTTGCGGTTGGTCACGCCCGGCGAAGGCGCAGAAGATACGCGCCGCCGCGTGTTGCAATCGGAACTTCTCTCGATTACCGATACGCACAATATGCGGCGTGTGCTGGATACATTTGGCAAATATCGTTTGCTGACTTTTGATAATGACCCACAAACCCGTAGTTCCACTGTCGAAGTCGCCCATGAAGCCCTGATTCGCAAATGGGAACGGATGCGCGATTGGCTGGAAGAGAGCCGCGAAGGATTGCGTTTGCAGCGCCGTTTGCAAGCCGCCGCCGATGATTGGCAGCGTGCCAACCGTAATCCGGCATTTTTGGCGACGGGGCTGCGCTTGCAGCAATTTGAAAATCGTGCCGAAATGGGCGGGATTGCCCTGACGGATGCTGAGAACGAATATTTGAATGCCAGCGTCACCGCCCGCGAAGCGGCTGAAGCGGCTGATCGCGCCCGCGAAGAACGTGAGCGTCGCTTAGAAAAACAAGCCCGCCAGCGGTTGCGCGTGATTGCAGCGGTCATGGCTTTCTCGGCAATCATCGGTTCGGTATTGGCAGTCATTGCGTTTAACCAACGTGAAGCCGCCACTGTTGCCCAAGCGGATGCCCTCACCCAAGCTGCCCGCGCCGAAAATAATGCCGCCACAGCAACTATCGCCCAAGGTGAAGCGGTTATCCAAGCCGGCACCGCCGTCGCTGCCGAAGCCGAAGCCCTTATCTCTGCCTCGACTGCGGTAGCTGCCCAAGCCGAAGCGCAGACTGAAGCCCGCTTTGCCCGCAGTTTGGCGCTGGCTGCCAGCGCCCGCAATATTCAGGGCGAAGGCAATTTGCCGTTGGCGTTGGCATTGGCGATAGAAGCCAATAATGTTTATGCGCCCCCCGCTGCTGAAGTGTTCCGCGTGATGTCTAGTGCGGCATATGCCCTTGGCATTCGCGCCCGTTATACTGACCACACTGCCGCTGTGACTTCGGTAGACTACAGCAAGAGTGGGCGTTATTTCCTGTCTTCATCGTTGGATGGCACGATTAACATTTATAGCAGTCGCACCGGATTACAAATCTTAGAAATTCCCATTGGCACACAATTTGTCACCGATGCCACGTTTCACCCCGATGAGAGCAAAATCGCCGCGAGTATGATGGATGGCACTATCCGTATTTACAGCTTCAATTCTGGCGAAGAATTACTGAGTCTCGGTGGGCATGTCGGCGGTGTGACCAATCTGGATTTCAGTCCCGATGGGCGTTATTTGGCATCCGGTGGCGAAGATCGCAGCATTCGCTTATGGGATATTCAAACGGGCGAGGAAGTACGCCAGATTATCGGGCATCCGGGTGCGATTTATCGTATCGCCTTTTCACCCGATGGCACGAAAATCGCTTCCACATCGGCAGATGCTACCTTTGCCAATGACCCCAATGATACCGTTGACCGTACCGTGCGCTTGTGGGATGTCGAAACGGGCGAACAACTGCTCTTGATTGAACCAAAATCGGGGTTTGTGCGCTCGCTCGATTACAGCCCGGATGGGACAAAAATCGCTATTGGTGTCTGGGATACCTCTAACGGCGGAACACTGCGCCTTTATGATACGAATACAGGCGAAGAAGTGCAACGGTTGTTCGTGGATCCGGGTATCTTGATTGATGTGGTTTTTAGCGCCGATGGACGCTTTGTGGCGACGACGGGTTGGGAAGGCAACGTTGGGTTGTGGGACTTGCGCCGCAGTTTGCGCGTGGCAACCTTCATCGGATTTGAAGACCGTATTTTGACGATGGCATACAGCCCGAATGGTGAATCGCTCTTGGTGGGGTCGGGCAATTTTGGCGATAACTTGTTTGCGCTGGATAATGAACGCTCGATTGATACCAGTTTGTGGCTGATTGACCTGAAAAACCGCGACGAAATCCGCACTCTCAGCGGGCATACCGACTGGGTATGGACAGTGGCGCTGAATCTGGATGGCTCATTGGCAGCTACAGGCAGCGGTCCGTTGCGCCCGCCTGCCGTACAAGCCGGGCAAGAAGTCCCTAAAGTAGATTATAGTGTGCGCGTTTGGAACGTCCCCACCGGGCAAGAAGTTCAACGCATGGAAGGGCATAGCAACACCGTAGACAGTGTGATTTTTCATCCAACAGCGCAGCGCGTCTTATCTGGCAGTTGGGATTCTAATATCATTTTGTGGGACGTGCAAACGGCAGATGTGGTGCGCTTATATCGCTCGCATACGGATCGTGTGTATGACCTCGCTTTTAACCGCGATGGCACACGTTTCTTATCTGCCTCTGCCGATGATACCATCATGTTATGGGATGCTGAGGGTGGGCAAGTGGTGCGGCAGTTCGCGGCACATGAAGGCGATGTGAACAGCGTAACATGGTCGCCAGATTTTATGACCTTCGCCAGTGGTTCCGCCGATGGCACCATCCGAATTTGGGATGTGGCAACAGGTGAAGTTTTGCGAGTTTTGAACGGGCATACCGCCTCCGTGAACGAAGTGCGTTTCAGCCCGGATGGGGCGTTGTTGGCGAGCAGTTCTTGGGATGATACCGTACGCTTGTGGGAAGTGACCACCGGCAGATTAATCCGCGAAATTACCGGGCATAATGGTAACACCTTTGGGTTGGCATTCAGCAGTGATGGGCTTATTTTACTGACCACTTCGCAAGATACTTCTGTTCGCATGTGGGAGGTAGCAACAGGTGAAGAATTGCATCGCTTTAACGGGCATTTTGACTGGGTGCAAGAAGTCGTGATTAGCCCCGATGGCAAATTTGCAATTTCGGCAGCTCAAGACCGCACTGCCCGCATTTGGCGCATTGACCGCACCACAGCCGAACTAACCACTTTTGCCCGTGCTAATCGTTATATCCGTGAACTGACATGCCAAGAACGGGAGCTATATCGGTTGACGCAGTGCGAGGTAACAGACGGCGGGCGTTGATAGCGTTTGTAGTCCCATTGATAATTGCCTATAGAAACAACCATGTTCAAAACAGGTGTTTTCCGTAGGGACACGGCATGCCGTGTCCCTACAAATAGGCATGTTTCCCACATTCTGGAAATGAGCCAAAAATAATATTTGGATGTGGGATGACACACAGGTCATCCCCTACACAATTATTCGCAGGGGCGACCCGATGTGGTCGTCATTAATCCCGCAAGCAGCCCGATAAAAAGCGCAGCAGTTCTAATAGGTTATGCGGCTCTTGCTGACGGTCTTCCAATTTTTTGCCCGTTTTGTTATCCTCTTGTACCACGTTCACATCCGTATCTTTGATAGCCAGTGAGATTAAATCTGCCAACTGCTGGCACGTCTGCGCCCACTGCCGGATGACTTTTGCCTCTTTTTCATCGGTTTCAGTCACCAAACTATCCAATTCTGCGCCCAATGCGGCAGGTTGCCAGTCGGTTTTATCGTTGGCAAGCGATTCATATGCGCCTTTGAGCAGTGCGACGGCAGTGGCGATCTGCGTCAACAACGTCTCGGCGTTGACATCACCAAATGGTGTAGACGGCATTTCGATGAGTGTTGGCAGCGTATGGGGATAGGCTTTGCCCCGCGCTAAATGCCCGCCTGCCTGCCGCCAAACTTCGGCAGGCGTGTGGGGCGCGGCGTTGCCCTGTAAGATAGCCTCCTGATTTTTGGCGCTGTGGCTGGCAGCATGTTTGCCCAATGCCGCCAATAATTTCGCCAGTTTCAGCAAGTCTGCGCCCAATTGCCGCTGCGCTTTGGCATCAAGCCGCACCCGCCAATTGTCCGCCAGCGTCAACAACCGTGCCAGCGTGGGGCGGTCTTGTCGCCGGGCATACACCGCTAGCGCCGTATCCAGCATCGTCGCGGTGGTTTGCATCGCCTCCATATAAGCATTAAACCGCAGTCGCCCACTAAAACTGCTCCATTGATACGCCATATTTAAACGGGTGATTGTCTCTGGCGCAGCCTCTTTGCTGTAATGCTGTAACACGCGCTGCGCTGGTTTTTCCGGCGCAGATCGCACATAACCGCATAAAACTTCCAGCGCCAACGCCGCATGATTCTCGTGCAGCAATTTATGGGCTTGGCTGATAGCGTGTAGCGCCGCCCGGTCATCTTCTTGTTGCGCGGCAGTGAGTGGTAGCCAATGCACTACC
>JALHOR010000154.1:0-893 GCA_022842885.1 Anaerolineae bacterium | reverse complement strand
GCCCATTCAGAATTTCAACGGGCATGACTTCTAAATAACGCGGGTTCATCTCGATTTCTTGCAGCGACTCGGTGGCAAGGGGCGCAATCTGCGACGACCCTTGTGAGGCTTCTAGGATGCCTGCAACGACCCCCAAGCGCGGAATGCCCGTGATATTTTGTTCAGCAAGCGTGGCTAACACAGGGGCAATTTTTTCAGTCGCCAATGGCACTCGCGCAAATGACCGCTGGATATCGCGCACATAGTCTACCAAACGGTCTACCCCATACACATCGCGGGCAAACGTAATCATGGTTTGTGCTAAGGCATCATATTCGGCGGCGGCGACAAGCAACTGGAAAACCGGCTGAGGGGCAAGGCGGCTCGCATCATCTATCAGTTCAGGCGTATGGGAACGGGCAATGCCCACCAGCACCTCCCGATGTGCCGCCCCTAACGGCGTCAGCGCCACATCGTCCGCCAAAATTTTTAAGGTTGCTGCATCTAACAGTTCAAACCGTCCAGCACGATATGCCATTTCTGCCAGCAGCAGCACCACTTTGGGGCGATTATCATCAGCAAAATTAGCAGCATCTGGGATGATATTTTCTGGCAATTTGGCATCGGATTTTTGTAATGCTGCCAAGAAGCGCCGCAGTTCCAACGGCAAATGTTTGGCAAAGCCGGCAGATGTGAGCAATTTTTGCACCACAGGCGGCTCAGAATATGCCAGCGCCAACATCAATAAGCGTGGCGCAAGGTCGGGTGCCGCCGCCACCATCGGCAATAAAGCCTATAGGATACGCTTGGCGATGCGCTGCACACCATATGAGCTATCCAATGCTTGCACATCGGTCAACCATGCGGCTAAATTTTCAGTATCGTGGGCAGCAATTAATTCATCCATTTCTGCC